>VBLN01000269.1:0-1743 GCA_005878685.1 Deltaproteobacteria bacterium
CATGTCGGCGTCTTGGTGGGTGGAGGACCCGCACCGGGAATCAATCGAGTGATCAGCGCCTTGACCCTCGAAGTCCGTAACCAAGGCCATAAAGTCATCGGCTTGTACGATGGCTTCCACTGGTTGATGCTAGGAAATACAGAAAGAGTCAAGGCGTTAGACCACGATGACGTTTCGCGGATCCATTTCCAGGGTGGATCCATCCTCAACACGTCGCGGGCAAATCCGACTAAAAGCCCACAGGACCTCGAACGCGTCCTCGCCGCTTTGCAAACTTTAGGAATAGGCTACCTGGCCACTATCGGGGGCGATGATACGATGTTCGCTGCCAGTCAACTCTCGAAGCAGGCAGCCAGCAAGTTAAGAGTATGCCATGTGCCCAAGACAATCGATAACGATCTCCCTTTGCCCGGCGAGATACCGACCTTTGGCTTCGAGACGGCCCGGCAGTTGGGTTTTAGTTTGGTGCAAAATCTGATGGAGGATTCCCGCACCACCAACCGCTGGTACTTTATCGTGGTGATGGGTCGCTCCGCCGGTCATCTTGCGCTGGGCATAGGGAAAGCGGCTGCAGCGACTTTGACGCTGATACCAGAAGAGTTTCCTGGGCCAGTTCATCTTGACACGCTTTGTGACATCCTAGAGGGGGCGATATTGAAGCGCGAAGCGTTGTGGGGTCGCGCGGATGGAGTCGCCGTAATCGCAGAAGGGTTGCTTGAACGTATCCCCCCTAAGGAGCTAGCAGAAATCGAAGGCGCCCGCATTACGCACGACGACTATGGGCATTTGCGTCTCGCGGAAATGGACCTGGCCTATATTTTGAAGCGAAGGGTCGAGGAAAGATTCGCCGGCCGCAAAAAAAGGATCGCGCTCGTTCACAAAACTATCGGCTATGAAGTGCGCTGCGCGCCTCCGGTGGCTTTTGATTGCGAATACGTCCGAGCGCTGGGTTACGGCGCTGTAAGGTTCCTCTTAAATCCGAATCCCGAGGCCGCTAAAATGGATGGCGCCATGATCTGGCTGGACGATGGAAAGCTTCGATATTCAAGGTTCGATGATCTGCTGAATCCCCAGACGGGAAAGACAAGGGTGCGCCGAGTGGATGTGGGCAAAACCTCTTACCTTATTGCCCGGGAATACATGATCCGGTTAGAGCAAGAAGATTTCGACGAGGAAAAAAGGCTGAAGGCTTTGGCGCGGGCCGCATCAGCGGATAACAAAGTCTACAGCCCTGAAGAATTCAAAAAGAGATTTCAATATCTGGTGACAGATTTCCGTGGGGATACTTGAGAAATTCGGAGGGAGATTTATGAAAACTCGCATAGCTATTAATGGGTTCGGACGAATCGGGCGGCTCACCCTGCGCACGATGCTGCAGCGCCAAAAGGATTCCTTGGACGTGGTTGCCGTAAATGACATGACCGACCTGGAAACTAACGCCCACCTTTTTCAGTATGACTCGACCTACGGCCCCTTCTCTGGTTCCCTGGAGACGGGTGAGGGCGTTCTGAAAGTGGATGGCTGGGACATTGCGATCCTAAACCAGAAAGATCCTTCCAAGCTCCCATGGAAAAATCTCGGAGTGGATATTGTGATTGAGTCCACGGGGGTTTTTACCGATGGGACTAGAGCGCGCGCCCACCTGGATGCGGGCGCCAAAAAAGTGATCATCACGGCTCCAGCCAAGAATGAGGACGTCACCATCGTGCTAGGAGTCAACGATTCTGCCTACGACCCTAAGCA
>VBLN01000269.1:1790-6093 GCA_005878685.1 Deltaproteobacteria bacterium
TCATGACCACGACTCATGCCTATACCAACGACCAAAGGATCCTCGACTTGATGCATACGGACTTGAGGCGGGCGCGCGCGGCCGCGGCCAATATTGTCCCCACAACCACGGGCGCCGCCCAGGTGATCGGACGGGTCATCCCGCAGCTGCAAGGGAAGCTTCACGGCCTTGCCCTGCGAGTGCCGACGACAACCGTCTCCGTAGTGGACTTTGTGGCGAATCTCAAAAGGTCGGCCACTGTGCAAGAGATCAACGCCGCGATGAAAGAAGCGGCTGATAGTAATCTCAAAGGAATCCTGGCGTATTGCGACAAGCCGTTGGTTTCGAGCGACTTCCGGGGTCACACCGCCTCCTCTATCGTGGATGGCTTATCGACGATGGTATTGGAGGGAAAGATGGCGAAGGTGCTCGCCTGGTACGATAACGAGTGGGGTTATAGTTGCAGAGTCGGAGACCTTGCGGCCTTTATTGCAAGAGGGATTTAGTCTCCGAGCCGACGCACAAGCTCAAGCGGCTGCCAGTCATCCGCGGCGAAAAATGGGCGGGGTTTGTAAGCCGAGGGAATATCGTGGGTGCGATTGCATGCGGTAAATAAAGCGACCCTTAAATCTGCTCAATACACCACCATCTTCTTAAGTCATATTCGCGAGTGTGTCTTCACCTGTGACCCGCTATGGAAAGAAACCACAAGGCTAGGTAATATTAGGGACCATGCAGACAGTTTATGTCGCTGGCGTAGGCATGACCAAATTTGGGAAGAGTTCCCAAAGCTTGGCCCAACTGCTTCGCGAGGCGGCCGCCAGCGCTCTTTCGAGTTCGCCGGTCCAAGAAGTAGACGCGCTCTATGTCGGCGCCATGAATCCCGAAGAGTTTACCGGAGACAGCAACATCGCCTCGCTGGTTGCCGAAGCCTTGGAGCTAGGCGGGGTGCCCGCGATCAGGGTAGAGACCGCATCCTCCGCCGGAGCCGCAGCTCTTCATGCCGCATTCCAAGCCGTCGCCTCGGGATATTACCGGCATGTATTGGTTTTGGCCGGAGAAAAGATGACCCACCTCAGTACGAGCGCCGCGACGCGGATTTTAGCCGAAGTGATCGACAAGCAAGAGCGGTTGTGTGGGGCGACGATGCCCGCCTTGGCAGCCATGATCACGGAGAGGTACAGAAAAAGATACCGTCTCTCTCATTCTCGTCTCGAGCAGATTCTCTGTCGCATTGCCGTCAAAAACCACTTAAATGGCTCCTATAACCCTCACGCCCAATTCCAACAACCCATCTCAGAAGAGACCTATCTTTCAAGTAAACTCGTCTCTACTCCTCTGAGGCTTTATGACTGCGCCCCCATTACCGACGGAGCGGCGGCAATCATTCTGACGTCCGAGCAGACCGACATAGCGATTACCGGCATCGGTCATGGAACAGGATCTCTAGGCCTGGCAGAGAGGGACTCCTTTACCTCCTTTCACGCGACCCAAATCGCCGCTTCGCGCGCTTATCAGATGGCTGGGGTTTCTCCTAGCGAGATTGACTTTGCTGAGGTCCATGATGCCTTTACTCCTTTCGAGATTATTTGCACTGAGGATTTGGGCTTTTTCGCTCCGGGGAAAGGCGGTCAGGCAGTCGAGGAGGGAAAAACAGGATTGGAAGGATCTCTACCGATCAATCCGTCGGGAGGTCTCAAATCCCGCGGTCATCCTGTCGGGGCAACGGGTGCGGCTCAGGTTGCGGAGGCGGTATGGAGGTTGCGGGGAAATGCCAAGACGAAGTCTAAAGACCAGCCAAAGCGAGCCCTGTGCCAAAGCACGGGAGGTCTCGGAAGCAATAACTTGGTCACTATCCTGGAGCGTTCCGATAAGCCCCTGTCGATCCAGAGCCGGCAAAAAGCGCCGTCCTCACCCCCGGTCCGCCAGCGCAGGGCCAAGCAGCCGACCGATGAGGCGGCTCCCAGCGATGAGGGCCATATAGAGACCTTCACGATCCTCTATGTTACTCCGGATGGATTCCTTCCCCCTCTGGCTTTGGCTCTGATTCGCGACCGTCAGGGACGTCTCATTATGGCCCAAGGAGAGGATATCACCCACTTGGAAATCGGCAGGGAGGTTTACCTCCGGAAAGTAGGAGACCATTACCTGTTTACGGTAAAGAGCCACCTGCGAAAAGTGAGAGAGGCTCTCAATAAGCTGCTGACGCGGGGACGTTTGTTGCCGACCGGGGAAAAGATGGCTCCCAGCAAAAAGGAGAAGCTATGATGATGCGGCGGCCGAGCCGTGTAGAAAAGCGCTTCAGATCTCTTACGAGGCTGCTTGCCGAGGAGCTGAAAACGGCGATTATCACAGGAAAACTCGCTCCAGGAGAAAGGCTTTCCGAGGAGAAGCTTGCCTCTTCGCTGAAGGTCGGTCGGGTTCCGCTGCGTGAGGCGCTGCGCCGCTTGGAGGCCGAGGGATATTTCACTATCCTCTCCAATAACGAGGTCGTGGTCAGCAAGCCTACGATGGAAGAGCTGCAGGACTACTACACGATCGCGAGCGTCCTGGAAGGACTGGCGGCTCGGCTTGCCGTAGAGCGGGCTCAGCCAGAAGAGATCTCTCGCCTAAGGGAACTGCACCAACTCCTGAGAGAGGCCTACAAGGAAAAGGATGTGACGCGTTATTATGAGATCAACAGCAACTTCCATCGTTTCATAGCCGAGATGGCCAGAAACGAACGCCTCTATCGGCTCGTCGACCAGATGCGGCAGGAGATACAAAAGACGCGCATTCTTTCGCTCCATCTCCCGCAGCGCCTCGATTATTCGATGCGCGAGCACGACCAAATCCTTGACGCTTTCCTCAAAAAAAATCCTGAACTGGCCGAGGCGACTGTCGTGAGACATCTGAAAAACCAGATGGAGGCGCTAAAAAAGACGCTGGAGCCTGCTTAGCCGCGCAACTTGGTAACAGCTGGAAGCGAGCGAAAGGAGAATCCAATGGCAGGCGCGGAATGCGAGCCTCATTCCGGCGATTTTGGGGTCAGATTTTATTCGTCCAAATCAATCCTGGCACCGTGCTGCAACTCTTCTAACGCTTTTTTAGCCGCCTCTTGCTCGGCTTGCTTTTTGCTTTTGCCCTCTCCCCGGCCCAAAATCTTTCCCCCGACGTTGATCTCGGTGACAAAGCGTTTTTCATGATCCGGCCCGCTCTCTGCCACTAAGCGATACGCCGGCGGTGCGCGAAAGAGCATCTGGCTGATTTCCTGAAGGCGCGTCTTGTAGTCCTGCAATCCCAAATTTTTCTCCTTAACGTCAGAAGCGAAGTAGTTTTCCACCACTCGACGAGCCGCCTCGTAACCGCCGTCCCAATAGATTCCTCCGAGAATGGCCTCAAAGGCACCGGCAAGAATCGATTCCTTTGTTCTACCGCCGCTGCGCTCCTCGCCCTTCGCCATACGGAGCAATTTACCTAGATTGAGCTTTTCCGCCTTCTCTGCCAGCGTCGTGGAGTTGACCAGGGAGGCCCGCATCCTGGAGAGGTCGCCCTCGCTCTTCTCGGGGAAGCGACGCATCAGGAGATCGCTGACCGCAAGATCCAAGACCGCATCGCCGAGAAACTCAAGGGTTTCATTGTGGCTCTCTCCCCGATCTCGGCCGTAGGAAACGTGAGTGACACAGCGCAAAAGAAGCGCGGAATCAGAAAAAGAGTATCCCAATTCTTTTTCTAAACGGAGGAACTGCGATTCTTTCAATCCCTCAGCCCTTTAACCCTTGAACTCGCTATCTTTGTCATGCGTCTACTACCCTCCCCGTCAGCCAACCTCCCTCTAGTCCATCGATGACAACCTCAAGCTCCCGGTTGACTAGGCCTTCTCTGGCGCGGACTGAGACGGGAAGATAGTTCCTGCTGTGCCCCTTGTAAGTCACTGTTGCACTCTCGACGGCTTCTTCTAACAAGACCGAGACCCGCCTGCCGATGAAGCGGCGATAGAACTCTTTCTTTTTCTTTACTCCGAGCTCCCGCATGCGCCTGGACCGCTCTTTCTTCATTGGGACGGGTACCTGATTCGGCACACAAGCGGCCACGGTTCCGGTCCGAATCGAATAAGGGAAAACATGAAAATAAGTAAGTGGCGCGGAGGAAAAGAATTCGAAAGATCGGTTAAAGTCGTCTTCACTCTCATCCGGGAAGCCAACGATGATGTCACTCCCCAACGCCGCGTCTGGAAGCAGCTCCCTTGCCTGCAGCATAAGCTCCCGGTAATAGGCCGTATCGTAGTTGCGCCGCATCTGTTTCAGAATCCTATCTTCGCCGGCCTGGGCGCAGACATGGAGAT
>VBLN01000270.1 GCA_005878685.1 Deltaproteobacteria bacterium
GATCCCGGCAAAGCGAGCCAGAACCGACTGCGCCTCGATAATCTCCCCGTCGCTCAGCGCGACAGCGGTTCCCCTCGAGGCCCGGAGCGCCTCCAAAGCCCGCCAGCCTACGGAGATCGGATTTCCGACCTGAATACTTTCAGCGATAGTGTCTCGCGCCCGCACCGGCTCGACCTCAGCCAGTCCCTTCTCAAAAGAGCGGACGAGGGGCGCGGCGGCGTCGCTCTGAGCCGCGACTAATCGCGGGAGCCTTTTGATCCAGCCGAATTGTAAAAGCTCGTTGTATCCCTTCCACATCGCATAAAGCCCGGTTCCACCAGCCGTCGGATGGATCACCCAATCGGGAACCTCTCCATCCAACTGATCGAGCATTTCATAGGCATACGATTTTTTTCCCTCGTCCCGATAGGGGTTGCTCGACAGGCAGTCGTACCAGCCGAATTCCTTCAAGGCATCCTTGTAAAGACGGGCGACGTCTTCGTCAAAACTTCCTTGGACCACCACGACGGTCGCGCCGTAGGCAACGGCTTGCAGCACTTTTGCAGAGGAGGTCCCCTCGGGAACCATGACGACGCTCTTTAGGCCAGCGGCCGCCGCATAGGCGGCAACCGAAGCGGCTGCGTTGCCGGTCGAGATGACCGCCGCGGTAGAGAAGCTCAGCTCCTTCGCCCGCGACAGGCCAACGCTGTTGCTGCGATCTTTCAGGGAGCCCGTCGGCAGGAGCGTGTCGTTTTTAAGATAGAGGCGGGAAAGTCCCAACTTCTCCGAGAGTCTGAAAGACTGGATTAGCGGCGTGTATCCTTCGCCTAAAGAGACGATCGAGGAGCGAGATTCAACCGGGAAGAATTCGAACCAGCGCCAGATGGTCCGCTCTTTTCTCTGGCGAATCTCCGAAAGGTCCGAGTCCGTGAGATTGCCAAGATCGAGGAGAACCTCCAAGACGGCGCCGCATGAGGCGCACCGAAAGATCGTCCAAGAGGAGGATTCCCATCCGCATTTGGCGCAGCGGAGCGCCTTGACGACGCCCACCGATCCCTACCAATTCGCCTTTCCCATCGCCCAGCGATCCAGGCTGGCCAGATATTCGCGGAAGAGCACCATCCGCATCGCCACGGCGCGGCGCACCCGATCCTGCCGCTCTTCGGTCGTGGCGTACTGCTTGAGAAATTTCTGCGGCACGCTCCCGTGACCTTCTTCGTCCTCGGTGATGCGCCGATAAGGCTGCTTGATCCACTCCGGCACAGCGGGTGACTTTAGACACATCTGAATCAGATAGTTCGCGACGGTTTCTCCCGCCAGGGAGAGGCCGGCAATGCGCTCACAGGTATCCAGGAGCCCTTCCATGGCGTTGAACATGGCTATCTGCGCCGGCAGCGGCTTGTAGTCGAAGGGATCATGACCGAGTTCCTGGATTCTCTCGGACAAGAGCTGAGCATGGGTCATCTCCTCGTGCGCTGATTCGGCCATGGTCGCCTTGACGTCCAGCTCCGGGGTTGTCTTAAGCCAGGTGCCGAAGAGATCCGCCGCCCTGAGCTCGTTGAAGAGACGACTTTGCATCACCCGGATCCGTTCTTCATCGGTTTTCAATGGTATGTAACTGTAAGCCGGAGGCTGCACGTCGAGCGTGTGGCAGAACGCGTGGATCGGTCCCAGCAATTCTTGGACAAATGCTTCGCTATTCATCGCTCGACCTCCTTTACGTTGCCCTCGCGGAGCTTCTCTTTTCTAATTCCCGCAGGGACTTCTCCAAATCCTCTTCCATATCGCCGACATCGAAGCCGACGGCGCGCGCGCCGTCGAGAATAGCAATGCAAATCATCACCAGACCGAGGCACTCTTTGGGCGGCGCTTCATCCTGGTGCTCGTAAAGATAGTGGTCAACGCGCTGCTTGAGGGTTTGAAAATCCTTGAGACAGGCGACCGGAGGCAGGTCGCGCAGAGGTCCGGTACTGACCGTCGAGGGCTCAAAGGCAACGCCTCCCGGGTCCACCAACGCAATCTGACGCCCATCCTCGAACAGCAGAACTAAATACTTCTCTTTGGTCTCGGGATGGACTTTCTCTTCGAACGTCTTCAGCTCGCGCCAAGGCACCTGAGTGCTCTTCCCCGAGGCCACATCCAAAAGAGCGGAACCCTCGTCGTCGTAGAGCACGACGTGGCGATGCTTCTCGACCCAGTCTCTAACCTTCGCTTTAGCCTGATCGAAAGGTAAAGCCATAACTTCATCGCTCAGGCTCTTGCAGCTCACGCGCTAAGAAATCGGCCGTCAGTGGCCAGACGAGACTGGCGAGATTCGGGTCGTAGCAATCGCCGTCCGCCAAAGCGAATCCGTGCCCGGCGTGCGGAAAGAAATGCCATTCGAGCCGCTGGCCGTTGTCGATAAAGCTTTTCCACAATCGCTCCTGAATGCGGACCGGAGCGACATGGTCTTTCGCCCCGTAGTAGATGAGCGACGGACATTTGATCTCACGCGCTACCTCACAGGGATGGCGCGGGCGCCGCTCGCTCGGCGGTTCATCGCGCACTGAAGGATAGTAGCCGACGAAGGCGCGAACCGACGGAGTGGCAGCTACAAAATGAATGGCGATGCGTCCGCCCATGCAAAATCCGGCGACGCCGACCCGCCCGGCGTCCACGTCGCCCCTGCCCAGGAGATGACGCCAGCCTTGATCGATCACCTGCACGAACTGTCCGTCGGTCGTTTTGGCCTGGACTTCAGAGCCGGTGTGGACACTGTACGGCTCTGGCGCGCCTAGCAATTCATAGAGATCGGGGATGACCGTGACGTATCCGAATTCGGCAAGGCTGCACGCGAAGCTCTTGAGGTGACCTGTAAGTCCGTAGTGGTGATGGACGATCAATATTCCCGGGCTACGGCCACCGCGCGCCGGCTGAGCGATATATCCGGGAATGCCGTCCTTCTCCGTCGTCAGATCGCGATTCAAGATGTTCACAGTGTCCCCCTGACACAGTCCTCGTCACTCAGAACTCATTACTCATCACTTCTTTTTAACTTTTCCCACAATAGCTCTGCCGGGTGCTTCGCCTTGCGCCCGGTGAGGTGCTCGATCTGCTGGCGGCAAGAGATCCCGGAGGCTACGATCTCGACGCTCACTTCCGCGGCGCGAACAGCAGGAACGAG
>VBLN01000271.1 GCA_005878685.1 Deltaproteobacteria bacterium
TAAACAAAGACAGGGGAACCATCATGCTGCAATCCTACCCCAGACCGAGGACAGAATGGATTCAGCCGGAAGTAGAAGAGAAGATGGCCTTTCTCATGGAGGTCACCCGGGCCATCAGGAACCTACGCTCGGAGATGAACTGTCCTCCGTCAAGGCAAGTGCGGATCATCTTCTTTGGGGCAGAGGGAGAGATTGCCTCTCTTAGAGCTCAAGAGACCTACATTCGTGCTCTTGCACGCGCTGGTTCGGTGGAATATCTAACTTCAGGGGAGAGACCGAAGGGAGCGGCAACGACTGTGGTCGGCGCCACAGAGCTTTATGTTCCTTTTGATGACATGGGCAACCTCCAAGAGGAGAGGGACCGACTGCTAAAAGAGATTACTAAGGTAGAACAAGAGCTTGCCCGGGTTCAGAAGAAACTCGACAATCAGGCGTTTCTGAGCAACGCCAAAGAAGAGGTGGTTCAGAAAGAAAGAGGGAAACTCCAGGAGTTTGAAGAAAAGCTCCAAGCGCTCCGCCGAAGCTTGCGACGGATCGAGGAGATATCCGAGGCTGGACAGGGAGCATAGTCATGGACGTTCTGATCACTCCCGAAATCGAGCAGCTTATTGGGAGCGCGCTGCAGGAAGACATCGGCGCCGGAGATCTGACGACGCTGAGCACTGTGCCGCGAGAGCTCCAGGGTAAGGGGCTGTTCCGAGCCAAGCGGGATGGTGTCGTGGCCGGACTCTTCCTATTGGCAAAAATATTTTCGGTCCTGGACGTGCAGGTGAAGGTCCGTCGCCTTTCTAAGGATGGAGATCAGGTAAAACCGGGAACCGTCGTAGCCGAAGCCGAGGGGCCCGTAAGGGCTCTGCTCATGGGTGAGAGGACTTCTCTTAATTTTCTCCAGCGTCTGTCCGGAACGGCAACTTTGACTCGACGCTACGTGGATACGGTCAAGGGTTTTCCCTGCAAAATTATCGATACGCGCAAGACGACGCCGGGGCTTCGGACACTTGAGAAATATGCGGTGCGTATGGGTGGCGGAACCAATCATCGCTTGGGTCTATACGACGCAGCGTTGATCAAAGATAATCATATCGTAGCGGCGGGATCGATCGCCGCGGCGGTGGAACAGGTTCGGCGCCACGCCCCTTTTATGGCTAAAGTGGAGGTCGAATGCGCGGACTTAAAGCAGGTTGAGGAAGCGCTCGATGCAAAGGCGGATGTGATCATGTTGGACAACATGGGAACGAAAGAAATGGCTGACGCCGTAAAGTTGGTCAACAAACGAGCATGGATTGAGGCTTCGGGAGGCATCACTCTGGAGCGGATTCGGGAAATCGCGGAGGCTGGCGTAGACTTCATTTCCATTGGCGCCTTGACTCATTCCGCGCCGGCAGTAGACTTTAATATGAAGATCGTCGCGGCCGATCGATGAGAAATGGACAAAGGATTCGAGGCTTCCGCGGTTAAAGACGGGTTTGCGCCAAGGGCGGATGAGCCTCAGGCTGAAAGGGCTCAAGCGTTAACGCCTTTACATGCCGAAGAGATCCAGAGAAACTTAAAGACCGCTCGACTTGGCAAAAAGATCCACTACTTTACCGAGATTGATTCTACCAACGTTCACGCGTGCGAACTTGCTCGACAGGGTTCTGCACACGGAGAAATCGTCATTGCTGAGGCCCAGAGGCGGGGCAAAGGAAGATTGGGAAGGCGCTGGATCTCACCTCCGTATCGGAATCTCTATCTGTCCGCGATTCTCCGCCCTAGGCTCGCTCCCCGGCACACGCCGCAGCTGACGCTGATGTCCGCTGTGGCTCTGGCCGAGACCGTCCAGTCGTTCATCGTAGATGCTCCCGAAATCAAGTGGCCCAATGACATTCTGGTAAAGGGAAAAAAGCTAGCGGGAATCTTGACCGAAGCCTCTTGCGAGGGCGACAGCACTCTATTTGTCGTGGTTGGGATAGGAGTCAATCTCAATTACCCGCAGGAGATCATGCCTGAGTCGATCAGGGAGAGGGCAACCTCGATCATGAGTCTGATCGGAAGGCCGGTGGAGCGAGAATCTTTTGCCGGGAGATTGATTCAGAGCCTCGACCAGTGCTATGGGGATCTTGAAGAGAGCGGCTTCGGTTCTATAGTGACCCGGTGGGAGAGATTCTTTTATCTTAGAGGCAAGAGGGTGAGGGTAGAGGGACCGGATGGGTCGGTCTCGGGCAGGGCCATGGGTATAGACGTTGATGGCGCGCTGCTCTTGGAAGATGAAAAGGGAGCCTCCCAAAGGGTGGTTGCCGGGGATGTCGTTCCTGTGGATACGTGACTATTCGTAACACATGCTCCTAGCTATCGATATTGGCAACACGAATATTGTCTTGGGGCTTTACGAAGGCAAAAAGCTCATAACTCATTGGCGGCTTGTCACCCAGCCTGAGCGGACCGCGGACGAGTACGGCGTGTTAATCTTGCAGCTCGCGTCCTCGAAGGGCATCCGCTGCGAAAAAATCCATGCCATCGTTGTCTCCTGTGTCGTTCCGCCGATGCTCAGCACGATCCACGAGCTGAGCAAGAGATATTTCAAAATCCACCCGTTGGTCGTCGGACCGGGAGTCAAAACCGGTATGCCGATCCTCTATGAGAGTCCCAAGGAAGTGGGCGCCGACCGGATCTGCAACGGCGTGGCCGCCTACGAAAAGTACCATGACACATGCATAGCGGTGGATTTCGGCACCGCGACGACTTTTGATTTCATATCTAAAGAAGGAGAATACCTGGGTGGCTCGATTGCTCCGGGCCTGCTCATCTCGGTGGAGGCGCTCTTTCAGAGGGCTTCGAAACTCCCCAGAGTCGAAGTCATCAAGCCGAAAGAAGTAGTAGGTCGGAATCCGGTTCAGTCCATCCAGTCGGGGATTTTTTATGGCTATGTGGGCTTGGTAGACGGGATGGTGCAGCGAATTCAAAAGGAATATCGGGTGCGGGCCAAGGTGGTGGCCACGGGCGGTCTGGCTCCGCTCATTGCCGCAGAGTGCTCTGCCATTGACGAGATTGATGAGTTTCTCACGCTGGAGGGTCTGAAGATCATATACGAGCGGAACTCCGCCCAGGAGGTGAAGGCCCGAGCCTAGTCAGCAAGGGAGGAATAATGGCGGTAGAGATCGACAGACTACGGAATGTCGGCATTGTGGGTCATGGAGGAGTGGGAAAGACCTCGTTGGGCGAGGCGATGCTGTTCGCGTCGGGTGTGATGCAACGGCTGGGTCGCGTCGAGGAAGGGAACTCGGTTTTTGACTTCGAGCCGGAAGAAGTCAAGCACCGCGTCTCGATCTCAAGCGCATTTCATTCGCTGTCCTGGAAAAAATTCTCTTTCACTCTCGTCGATACTCCAGGCTATGCCACTTTCTTGGCCGACACCATCCATTGCATGCGAGGTTTTGGCGCTGCGGTGTTTCTGATGAGTCCGTCGACAGGACTTAGAGTTGAGGCCGAAAGGCTTTGGGCGCGCGCCAACGAATCTCACATGGGCCGACTGATTTTCATCAGTAAGATGGATCGTGAGAAAGCGAACATCAACGAAGCGATAGAGACGATTTTCAACGGCCTCGAAGCCAAAGGTGTCCACCTGCAAGTACCGATTGGGACAGAGGAGAGGTTTAAGGGTGTCGTCGATCTTTGTCAGATGAAAGCTTTTGTCTTTGAGGGGGACAG
>VBLN01000272.1 GCA_005878685.1 Deltaproteobacteria bacterium
CACACCGGCCACCACCTGCATCAGCGGCCAAAAGACACCCCAGAGGGTTGCCAGCCACAGATTCTTGCGCATGTAATCGGAGCTGATATCCGTGAAGGTGCGGATCCGGTTCTCTTCTTGCGCGTAGGCCTGCACCACGCGAATCCCCGCCAGATTCTCCTGGACGTAGGTGCTGAGCTCGCTCAGCTGCCGTTGGACCTCTCGCGACCATTGGAATATCTGGCGGCCGAAGACGCGCACGGTCACAGTGATCAGCGGCAGCGGCAGCAGCGACCACAGGGTAAGCCAAGGATCGATGGCAATCATAAAGCTTAGACTCATGGAAATCACGACGAGGCAATCGACGATCGCCAGAGAGCCAAAGCCCATAAGCTCGCGCACCGCCTGAACGTCACTGGTCAGGCGAGACATCAAGTCGCCGGTCTTCATATAGTGAAAGTAGCTCAAAGGAAGCTTGAGCAGATGAGAGAAGACGGCGCTTCTCAAATCCGACTCCGAGCGGCGCGAAAAGCCATTGATGTTGATCCGCCACAGATAACGGAAAATTCCTTGGAGGAGCGCCGCTCCTAGAATCAGCAGCGGGTATCGAAGGAGATGAGTTGAATCCTCTCGTCGCTGCAAGATGGCATCGATTCCGCCCTTGATGAGCCAAGGGATCATCATCCCCATGAGATCCGTAGCGACGAGCGCGACGATCCCGAATATCCAGAGTCTGCGGTAGCGGACGATGAGAAACTTAAGGCGAGTGTAAGTGCTACGAATCGTTATATCCTTTAAGAACGCGAGACGTTTTTATCGAAGATCTGCCCGGTGAAGTTGCTCCACTTTCCCGCCATGAGTTCGGTCATGACAGTCTCCAAACTGGAGATGGGAATGCGAATCTGTTCCATCGAATTCCGATCTCGAATGGTGACCTTTTCATCCGCAGGATCTTTTTCATCTCCCACCGTCTGGACATCCACGGTCACACAGAAAGGTGTCCCAACCTCATCCTGACGCCGGTAAAGACGCCCGATTGAAGCTGTGTCGTCGTACACCGTAAACCAGTGTTTCCTGAGATCAGCGCAGATCTCTTTCGCTGTTTCTACAATCTTACCATTCTTTTTGAGCAGCGGAAGGACGGCGATCTTGATCGGCGCAAGTTGCGGATCGAACTTGAGCACCACTCGCTTTTCTCCCCTAACTTCTTCCTCGTGATAAGCATCGACCAGAAAGGCCAGGGCCGAGCGATCAGCTCCAGCCGACGGTTCGATAACGTAGGGAACAACTCTCTGCTTGCTCTCCTCGTCGAAATACTCCAGGGCCTTACCGCTGAACTCCGAGTGCTGCTTCAAGTCATAGTCCGTGCGATTCGCGATTCCCTCAAGCTCGCTCCATCCCATGGGAAAAAGATACTCGACATCCACACACCTCTTGGCGTAATGGGCGAGTTCATCCTTGCCGTGCTCGCGCAGCCGGATGTTTTCCCTTCGAATGCCATATTTCTGATACCAAGCAAACCGCTCGTCGATCCACTTCTGATGCCACTCCTCGTCCGTCCCCGGCATCACAAAATACTCTATCTCCATCTGCTCGAACTCGCGAGTGCGGAAGGTAAAATTTCCCGGAGTGATTTCATTGCGGAATGCTTTTCCAATCTGCGCGATACCGAACGGCAGCTTTTTCCGCGATGCCTGAAGCACGTTGTCGAAATTGACGAAAATTCCCTGTGCGGTCTCGGGCCGAAGATAGGTCTTCGTCGCTGTTTCTTTGACCGGTCCCAGAAAAACTTCCAGCATCAAACTGGCTGGCTTTGGGTCCGACAATCGCGTTCCTCCACAATTCGGGCAGAGAAATCCCATCACGTTGCCATTGGAATGGTGGGCAACTGTTCTTAGAAACTCTACGAACCGCGGGTCCTCCGATCCCTCAAAGGGATGTCGAATGAGCGCTTCAGGAACACTCTTCGCGTCCTTGGCCAAGGGAAAATTGGGCGCCAGTTTTTTGCCGTCGCTCTGCGCCCAATTCACAACAGCTTTCCACTCGTCCTTCTTTGCGGCGGGACCTTCCAGCGTCTTCACGATTGCGCGCAGCCATCTTGAATTCCAAATGGCATCGTAGATCTGATCCGCTCGATAGTGACGACCGCAGTCGGCGCAGCCGGTAAACGGGTCGGAGAAGCTCGCCACGTGACCGCTCGCTTCCCAGACCTTTGGATGCATCGAAATGGCCGCGTCCACACCAACCAAGTCGTCTCTGAGCTGCACATTATCCCGCCACCAAAGCCTCTTGATATTGTTTTTAAACTCCACCCCAAGCGGGCCGTAGTCCCAGGCTGAGCCGAGGCCACCGTAAATCTCGCTCGACTGAAAAATAAACCCGCGCCGCTTACACAGGGACACAATGGTGTCCATCTCTACCATGAGCTTGCCTTAGATAACCTGCAGATTTGGATCAATGTAATAGATGATCGATGTGGTGTCAAAAAGAAGATAGTAAACTTAACTGGGGATCAGGTGACAATCTCCAAGTCCGACGTTTTCTTAGCCGTTCCAAAGCCGCGATCGCATCTTCCGCTGCTCCAATAGATTGCGCTCTTGTAGGGGCATCCTGCCGATCCAGTTCATTCTCTATCGCTTGCTTTACAAATCCACTTCTCTGCACGAAGTTTCTTGATTCTCCGAACCAAATTCGACAGTAAGGTAAAGGTTACTCTTGTTGCAGCCATCGGCAACAAACCCCCCGCCGTCCGTACAGTAGACGTCAACAGGTCATTCTTGAGCGCTCCAAGCCGCCCTATTCTCGGTCATGCCGATTTATTCGACGTTGTGACCTTTCCATATCCTCGCTAGTGCATTCTTCGCACCAGTATTCTCGACCCTGTTTACCAGCTCTTACGGAATGACCATCCTCACTTAGAACAATGACGACTCCACACCGTGAGCATTTGGTCGGCTCATAAGAAGGTGGATTAGGAAGCTTCTCAAAATTATATTCATTCGTGCCGTACCAAACATACATCTCGGTTTCAAAAACCTTGCAGTTAGAACAATCCTTCCAATCGCCGGAGTGTTCTTCAGTATGATGAAATCCGCAGAGCGTGTAGCGACGATGATTCCGGTGGCAACTGTTCGTGGCGTAAGAGAACATCGCGTATTTGTGCTCATCATCGCATATCCAATTCCCGCAGCACTCGGTTTTCGTCAGGTTCCTGGTCTTACCACATAGACCGCATCTGGGTTTTAGTCCCGATGTCTTTCCTGCGCCCTTCTTTCTTTGCCCACGAGTGCTTCCCCTCCCGTCAAGTGCTATCGAAGCAAGCAATCTACCTACTTGCAAGATCAGGTGATGGAGTCTTGAGTGTGACCCCGATCATATCGGCAGAACAGCTCGGCCGACATTAACGTAATGAAGTTACA
>VBLN01000267.1 GCA_005878685.1 Deltaproteobacteria bacterium
GAACGTGGTCTCGACATCTGTCGATACGAGGAGCGTCCGCCGGCGCTCACACCGGAAGTGCTCGAACTGGCCTGGGACAATTACTTTGGTCCCCATATGGACTAGACCTCTTTTGAGCGCTTCGGGCCGTTAGAGCCATTGGATAACGATTGGGCTACGGCATGCCGGCCTCCTAGATTTCCGCATAATGCAGCGAAAGGATTTGGCCAGTGAAGATCGTTGAGCGGCCATTGACCGTTGAGCAGGACAGTCTGCCCGGGTATCTGGCTTTCCCCGAACGAACCGAACGGGGACCTGCCTTGCTGCTTGTCCACCAGAACACGGGGGTCACCGACTATATTAAGATCGAGGCGTTGAAATTCGCCAAGCTCGGCTACACCACGGTCGTCCCCAACCTTTATGAACTCCTTGGCTTCCCCGCGGCGACGCATATCCACACGGGCCGGGAGATTCAAGCGAAAACCTCCGATGCGGAGTTCGTCCGGGTCATCGGGCAAGGATGGCGTTACCTCTGGTCGCGGCCCGACGTCGATCCCAGGCGCGTGGCCGTTGCGGGCTATTGCATGGGCGGCCGGATCGGCATCCACTTCGTTGCCGCCACGCCTGAGGTCCGCGCTTTAGTCGGTTACTATCCGACGGTGCGAGACGAGCCGGTGACTGAGCTCAGGCCGCGTCTCCCCTGGGATGCGGCTTGTTTGATTCAGTGTCCTTCCATCGTTCTTTACGGCGCCCACGACTGGGTGACCACGGTCCCCATTCAAGAGCGGATGTGCCAAGCCTTTCGGGCCAAGGGGCAAAGACTAGAATGGCATTTCTTTCCGTTTGGAGGTCACGGCTTTGTCGATCCCGGCACCGCGGGTTATCAGCCGCACATCGCCGAGCTCGCCTGGCCGTTGGTCGTGGATTTTTTGGCGCGCGAATCAAGCGCCTCGGCCGAATAGATTCCTCCAGCGACCGCTTTCCAAACCGTCGATCTAGCGCTTGCCGTACAACGAGTCGGTGAAGCCTGAGCTTTGTATCTTTTGCATTAAGGAGTTGTCGAAAAATTCTTCCGGCCGCGTCTGTTTGGCCCTGGGACTCTTCGCCACATCCAGCACGCCCTTCACTTCCGCAGCCGTCATGAGCGGGACTTGAGGAAAAACGTCCTTGTATTCCTCATAGACCGCATCGAGAACGTTATAGTCATCGGTCTTCAAGTATTTTTTTAAGGACTTTATCGTGGCTTCCTTGTCTCTGCGGATAACCGAGATCGCCTCGATGTGCGCGCGCAGAAAGCGCGTCAGCGCCTCATTTTTTTCGCGCACAACTTTGGGCGAAGTGAGCACGCCGACGAAGAGAATGGGAATCTTAAGGCCGGTAATATTCAGGATTGGTTTGAGGCCACTTGCCTTTGCCTGAAGCGTGGTGGGTGCAGACATGATTCCTGCCGCGGCATTGCCGGATTGCACCGCTGTAAGCAGAGCTGAGATGTTGCCGGAATAGAGGATCTTAACGTCCTTATCGGGAGTCAAACCAAATCGGCTGAGAGCGATGCGGGCCGCGTAGTCGGTGGATGCGGCGGGCTGGGTGACGGCGACCACCTTGCCTTTCAAGTCTGCTACAGAGTTTATCTGCGGCTGGGCGTAAAGATGAAAAACGAAAGTCTGGATCGCGCTGGCGACGTAGACGAGGTCGGCGCCCTCCAGCTTGGCGTCAATGCCCTGGCTGCCGACGAGTCCCACATCATCGCTTCCTCCGACCATGCCCTGCACGGCCGACGTAGCCGCCAAATATTTGAGGTCTACGGTCACGCCATGTTTTCCGAAGAGGCCTGCTTCCTGCGCGACCCATATCGGAGCCATCGAGCCACTCAGGGCGTTATAGACTCCGTGGAGCGTCGGTTCTTGAGCCTTTGCGGTTCGCCAAAGGAACAAGAGAATGCCGAATAGAACCAGCGCGACGATAATTTTGCGCGGCGTCCGCCAATGTTTTCGTCTTCTGTCCATAAGAGTCCCCCCCTCAGGCGTTTTTGTTGTGGATACTGCGCAACGCGGGCGAGTCATTTCTTAGTGCATTCACTCGAAAACTTCAAATGATTTCTAACTGAGAAAAATTTTTCTTGCTTTTTTTAAATTAAGCCATAAAGTGGATTCGATTCATCTCATTTTCCTTTAGACTCCGGATTCCGCGCATGGCAAATTTAGACGACAATCTACGCAAAGTCCCGCCGCAAAACCTCGAGGCTGAGTCGTGTGTCCTCGGCGGGATCTTGCTCGAGAACGAGGCCATCAATCGGGTCCTCGAACTGCTGAAGCCCGAAGATTTCTATCGAGAATCCCACCGTAAGATTTTTCGCGCCATGATCGAGCTGTCCGACCGCAGTGAACCGGTAGACCTGATCACCCTGAGTGATTTTCTCAAGGCAAAGGGTGATCTGGATGCAGTAGGAGGGTCGGCCTATCTCGCCTCTCTTGCCGGTTTGGTTCCTACCGCCGCGAATATCGCTCACTACGCCCGGATCGTTAGGGAAAAGGCGATCCTCCGTCACCTGATCAATGCGGCTACGGAGATTGCTACCCGCGGATTTGAAGAGCAGGGCAATGTGGATGAGTTTCTCGACACGGCGGAAAAGGTCATCTTCGACATCTCCGAAAAGAAAGTTAAAGCTTCCTTCGTCGCCATCAGTGACATGATCAAGGACTCCCTCAAGACTGTGGAGAGACTCTATGAGCGGAAAGAAATGGTGACGGGGGTTCCGACAGGGTTCAAAGACCTGGACAAGCTGACTGCCGGTTTCCAGCCCGCGGAGCTCATTGTGGTGGCCGGGCGACCGAGCATGGGCAAGACCGCCTTTTGCCTCAATATCGCAACCTACGCAGCCTTCGCCGGAGTGGGGGTGGCCCTCTTTTCTTTAGAGATGGCTAAGGAGCAGCTGGTCTTGAGGATGCTGTGCTCCGAGGCGAGAGTGGATAACTCCAAAGTTCGGGCTGGATATTTGGGAGAGCGTGACTTTCCAAAGCTGGCCAATGCGGCCGCCAGATTGCACGAGGCCCTCATTTATATTGATGATACTCCCGCGATCTCGGTGCTTGAGCTGCGGGCGAAGGCGCGGCGGTTGGTTAGAGACAGGGAGAAAAAGGTCGGCCTGATCGTGGTCGATTACCTCCAGCTGATGCGGGGCATGGGAACTGCAGCCAATAGAGAGCAGGAAATCTCTGAAATCTCCCGCTCGTTGAAGGCCCTGGCCAAGGAGTTAAGTGTGCCGGTCGTGGCTATCTCTCAGCTTAATCGCCGCGTCGAGGATCGCGGGGACAAGCGGCCGATGATGGCGGACCTCAGAGAGTCCGGCGCCATCGAGCAGGATGCCGACGTGATCGCCTTCATTTACCGGGATGAAGTTTACAATTCCAAATCTGCCGATAAGGGGATCGCGGAGATCATCGTAGCCAAACAGCGAAACGGTCCAATCGGTACCATTCAATTGGCTTTTCTGAATGACATTACCCGCTTCGAAGATCTATCCGGGCGTGAAGAGTTCAGCTATGAAGAGGTGGAGGAGGGTTGAGTCATCACCCACCCGTTTGATGTGTTCTTCCCCGGCCGGACTTCCAAAAAACTGATAGCGTTGGGGCGTGTCTAAACGCGAAGGCTGAGCAGCCGAGGCCCGCGAGTTTTGCGAGCGGGTCCGAAGATCTGTCTCAAGCCGAAG
>VBLN01000279.1 GCA_005878685.1 Deltaproteobacteria bacterium
TAGGTCCAGTAAAGACCGATAAACTTTTGCACCGGATAGGCCGGGTGCTTGATGGTAAGATGGAACTTGCTTCCCGCAGGCTCCGCGGGAGTCTCCAAACAGTTGCCGCGAATATCATAAAGCCAGCCGTGGTAGGGACAAGCGATACCTCTCTCTTCAACCCTGCCATAGGAGAGAGACGCTCCACGGTGTGAACACCGGTCCGCCAGCAGACCGACCCTGCCTGATTTGTCGCGGAAGAGCACCAGATTTTCGCCGAGGATTCTGACAAATTTAGTGGGATTCTCTTCGATGAGCTCTCTCGCGACACCAACCGAAAACCAGTAGCGACGAAGCAATTCTCCAGCCGGCGTCTCGGGGCCAACGAGAGTCAGCATCGCGTTTTCTTCTTTACTCAGCATGAGAAGTTCCCTCCTCGACTCAAACTTTTTCTGTACTCTTTGCTCACGCAGCCCCCAAATCATAATAAAATTGCCAACTCCTTTTCAAGAGGAAAATGAGAAAAACTTACGCAAAATCAATAAGTTATGCTTCATACATAAAATATTTCGTCGTTGAAGATCAGGAAAGAAAGCAACTGCAAGGAGGCAAAATCGGATGGGATGTCTTAATCGATCTAGCGACTGCGCTTTTGGATAAGTTTCCTGTGATAGCGCCAGTCTGCGTGTTCTCCTGTAGAGCTAACGCCTTCGAGCCTTTTGCGGAACCCCCCGGCCCACCGCCGTTTGTACTCTTCAATGTCTTGCTGCGGAATCGGTTGCGGATCGCCGATGGCATAGGCAAGGTAGTTCATTCTCGCCAATTCGAAAACATTGAGGCTGATCAGGGTGGCTTCTTCCACGCTCTTTCCCGCCGCGGTCATCCCGTGGCCGAGAAGAAGGCAAACCTTCTTGTCACCCATCACCTTCATAAAATCCTCGGCCAAAGCATCATTGACGATCGTCACACTGCGCGGATAGAGCGGCATCCCTTCCAAAAGCAGCCTCATGCTCGGCGGGTTGTACGCCCCGTAGATCGGCAAAAGGGGTTTTCCGCACGTGGTGAGCAGCACCACCCAATCCGGATGGGTGTGGATCACACTCATGACCTCCGGCCTGGTCTTGTAAACGACAAGATGCATGTCGGTTTCATTCGGGGCGTCGAGACCCGGGTGTGTCTCCAGTACTTTTCCGTCGAGACCGATGGTGATGATGTCTCTTTCAGTAGCGAACTCCAGCGCCTCCTCGTCCGGACCTTTCGATTTGATCAGCACCTTATCAGTCCCCGGGATCCTGGCGCTGACATGGCCGAACGAACCCTTGGTGACGCCCTGGCACCCTATCATCCGGCACGCTAGAGCCACTTTTTTCTTGAGCTCTTTCACTCTTTGTGTTTTGGTCATCACTTCGCCTCTCAGCCTGGCTTAAAGGTCTTTCAAGTTAAAGACCTTCCGGGCATTATCCTCGAGGATCATCTTCTTCTGAGCGGTAGAGAGCCAATCGATGGATTCCACAACCGGTCTAAGGTCGTCGAGCATCCTGCCTTCATATTTGAACAAACCTCTTCCCGGGGTCTCCGTTCCGAAGAGAACCCGTTCCGGACCCACCACCTTAATCAGCAGCTCAAGCGTCTCCTTCGTGTACAGGGTCCCATCGAAATAGAGCTTTTTGTAGCCGTCCAGAAACGAGCCCGTGTACTTCGAACCATAAAGTTCGCTCTCCTCTCTTCCCGGCGGATTCAGATATCTTCCTATCTGGAATGTGGTCGCTCCTCCGCCATGGGCAATGATGAGCTTGAGCCGGGGAAACTGCTGCAGGACGGCTCCGTAGACGAGGGTAGGGCCGGCAATCGTCTCCTCCAAGGGTTGTCCCAACATATAGGCCAAGCGGTAGCGCAGGAATCTCGGCCCTTTCAGATAAGCGGCATGGATGAAGAGCGGCACATCGAGCTCCTGGGCCTTCGCATAGAGCGGCAACCAATAGTCGTCGTCCAAAGGAGGAACCGTCTCGTCTCCTTTAGGATTGGGATTCATGATGGCACCGACGAACTTCAACTCCTTCACCGCCCGCTCCAATTCTTCCACACTCGCCTTCATGTCGCTCTGGGGAAGCGTGGCCATGGCCCGAAAGCGGCCTGGTTTTCGGTTAACTGCCTCGGCTAGGACGTTATTGAAAACGATGCACCAGGGAATATTGATCATGGAGTTTTCGCCAGAGAGCATCGACACGGGCCGAATGCTAAGGATCTGCACGTCGATTCCTCTTTCCTCCATGCACTGGAGGTTGCGCTGGTTTTCCTCATCGACTCCTTTAAGCGGCTTCGCTGACGACGACGCATTGCGCAAGGACAAAAGACTAAAGCCCCATTCTCTAAGACCCACGCTCAGCCAATGAGCATGCATGTCGATAACCATAGGTGTCTCCTTCGGCAAACCTATTTGGAAATCTCCAAGGACTCCTACGCGCTTGACCTTGCCTTATGAGTACAGAAAGGATGGTAGGCTCCCATCCTACATGCCGCTCCAGCATTCGCTACATCGGCCTCAAACTGCCGATGAATGTTCGGATCCTCGTCCTCGAACTCAATCTGGGCGCCGCCCTTCTTGATGCTGGTGTAACTGGAACCGTCTTCGGCGTCCAGGCGCATGAAACGGTAGCGCCAGCTTCCCCAGCGCAGCGCCAGGTACCGGGCGGGCCCGGCTCCGGAATTGAAATGCTGGTGAAACCACTGCAGCGGCGGAACCACGACGCACCCCGGCTTCCAATCCACTTTGATCCGTTCCTTCCCTTCCTGCCAGAGAAGGGTATAGCCCTGCCCGCTTAAAACCGTGACGTGGGCGCCGGGCCCGTGATGGTGCGCCTTCTTATAGGTTCCGACCGGGAACTCCGAAATATGCGCGCACATCGTTTGCCCCGCCAGGTCGAACTTCATGTTGGTGCTATCCTTGCCCCGCTCGCTATAGTCTGCCAGCTGGATCGAGTGCGTATCCGAGACAAAGTTCGTCGACAAAAAGAATCTTCCGTAGAGCGTTCCCTTGCCGCTGAAATAATCCTCTGCTGAAGAGTCGAACCGATCGTTGAAAGCAAAATCGTTCTCGAAGACAAAGTCGAGGTTATGAAAGAGGTTGATGATGAACGGGGCGCTGGTCACTGCAAAGTAGCGGGCCGGCTCGCTCCCGCTGCCGTTGAAGTGCTGATACCAGGCGTTCAGCGGAATCGCGAACAGGCTGCCCGGTCCCCACTCAAACGAATGTTTTTTGCCGTCTTTGTGCCAAACGGTTGTCGCTCCATGACCGCGCGCGATATAGACCATCTCCTCATAGAGGTGCTTCTGCGGTTTGAGCTTCCCCCCGGCCGGAATCTCACAGACGTAAGCATCGTTGAATGAACGCCCCCAGACCTCCTTTGAGCTCCCAGGGCCCTACCTCCACGGCCCGCACGTCTTCCACGAAGAAGCCGCGGACGATGGGTATTTTCTGCGCCGCCTGCCAGTTGCGGTAGGTATCCAAGCGCTCCGGGTCGCTGTCAATCCGCCTGTAGATGTTTTGTTCCGCCATAGACATTTGCGCTCCTTTACATAAAGTCAGGCTACCTTCTGCTCCTGCCTCCGGTCCGTGATCGCCCCCTGCGTCTCTCCCAAAACCTTCACAGCCTTGATCGGTTTCTGCTCGGTGAGCTCTGCCGCAACGGCCACTGGATGCCAGTAACGGCGCAAAAGCTCTCCGGCCGGCGTGCCCGGCCCAACGCGTGTGAGCGATTCATTCTCTTCTGCTGTCAACATCGCTCTTCTCCCAACATCTCAAGCGTTCGGATGAGCGCCAGCGTAGAGTTGATCAATAAAGCCCGAGTCATCGAGCTCCCGCAGATAGTGCAGGTCCCAGAGCGCCAGCGGGCTCATCTCCTTCGCCTTGGAATCTTTCAGACAGCAAAGCTCATAAGCGTTGGCTACGCCCCGATGGTCCGGATAGGGTTTGGCCTGAAACTTGGCCACGCTGTTGTAGCTAACCCTGCCCGCTTCCGGGACTCTCTGCCTTAGTTTTTCCAGAATCCGCTCGGTATCCTCCCGTCGCGTGCGCGCGAAGTGGATTCCCAAAACGAGCGCCTTGACCAGCCGCTTCCCCAGCCGGTCTTTGCGCCTGAGGTTCGCTACGGTACTGGTCAAGGTCGGGCCAGTGATCATCGGCAGCGGCTCCAAATCGAGGGCGTGGAATCCCGCCTGCTCGTACTTTTCCGTGCTCCCGGTGACAATCGTAGCATCCACTCTTCCCGACTTGAGCCCCTCGAGCTGTGCTGTTCTAAACTCCTTCATCGTGTCAGCCAACTCCACCCACTCAACCTCGCTCAGACGTAGACCCGCTCGCATAAGATAACACATGTGGTTTCCCCGCAAGTGATGGTATCCTCCTGCCGGATCAAGCAAGGTCGTGTCGCCGATGCGCTTCCCCCGCAGCTCGGCAATCGAAGCGGCGGGCGCTCGCGTGACAAGCTTATCATTCACGCTGTTGGACGGAGAGGCCAGACAAACGATCGGCCTGCCGCGCGCGACCAGCGCATATGGCGTGATATGATTTCCTGAGACGAAATCGACGCTGCCCTCGAAAAGCGCCGCCTCCGCGACGTTGGAGCTGTCGCAGAACTCGAAGCGGACCTTCATGCCAAGCTGATCCCAGATACCGGCCTCTTGGATCACCTCCCAGATCGGCAGATGCGTGTGGGACCGGAAAAATCCGCGAAGCTCGATTGGCGCATAATTTTCCATGAACTTCTCTCTACTCTCTTGATCCCTGTTTTACCACCTCATGGATCAGCTTCTGAACCGGCTCCGGATCGAGAAAACCTATCACCTGATATTTTCGCCCTTCTACCCGTCGTCCGTCCGGGTGCACATCGTCTTTAGGGATATCGATCCTCATGGAATCCGAGGGCTCGACTTCCTTGGTATTCATTACCTTTTGCCAAGCGATCTGTCCCCGGCGAGAAAGATACCAATTGATAAAGAGCGCAGCCGCGTTTGGGTGGGGAGCCTTGTTAAAGAGGACAAGGACGCTGCTGCCGCCCCCTCCGATAGATCCCTCTTCTTTTAATTGGTCGGGACCCACCTCTTCCACCGGCAGGCCCTGCTTCTTAGCTTGGTCTATGTCCCGGCAAAAAATGCAGATAGGGAATTTGCCCACAGCCAACCAG
>VBLN01000280.1:0-390 GCA_005878685.1 Deltaproteobacteria bacterium
TTTAAAAGGTCTTCCCGCTCGTAGACACCTGATTGATCCGATTTCGCTGTTGCAACTGCGACGCTCATGCTTCAACCTCCTCCGTCTTTCTGACGGGCACGATCTTTCCCTCGGGCATCACTTCTCCCTTTGTGATGGTAATGCCTTTTCCCGTGACTTCGGGATAGGAAACACGCTCCTTGCCTTTCTTCCCTTCGACCCACGTGATGTACTCTTTGGAATCTTTCTTCCAATGCTCCCATGGGCTGTGGTCGTCCTCGAATTGCAGCTCGTCGACCATCACGATGCACTCTTTGACCGGGCAAACCTCGGCGCATTTGCCGCAGCCGACGCAATACTGGTACTCGATGTCGTAGAAGCCGTCCGTGGTCGGATCGAAGCATTCGTCGG
>VBLN01000280.1:472-7377 GCA_005878685.1 Deltaproteobacteria bacterium
CATCTCGTGCCACTTGGGCAGCACGGGAATCTCATGGGTCCACACGATCCCCTCGTTGGGCGTGACGAGCTTCACTCTCGGTGGTTTGGCCTCCGCCCTGAGCGACTCGTAAGCCGCGCGCGCCGCCTCGGCCCGGTGCTTCTGCTTGGTCTTCTCTAAAAGGTAGGCTTCCACCGCCTCGATGCTGATCACTGCCGGATCGATAGCGGCGATGCCGCCCAGGATGTGCTCGTGGGTCATATCGTCCTTGTTGACCCACAGGCCGGCGAGACTGGCGTCGCCATCCAGGATCGCCAGGCGGTAATTATACGGCTTCTTGCCGATGAACTTGAGCAGCTCTTCCGGCTTTTTCTTGGAGACTACGAGGAGGCAGCCGTCCTTCACCACCCTTTCGTTGATCGGGCGGACGCCGTGCCAACCCCAGGGCTCGACGCCCTTGCACATCGTGTCGTCCAGGACGACGGAGATGTTCGCCTCGTCGATCTCGAGCTTGGCGCCGCATTCGGCTTCCAGCTCTTCCTCGGGCAGATCCGGAGAAACAAAAGCGAAATATTTACAGGGAATCCCGTTTCTTTCCGGCGAATCGCTGTAGCGGCTGTTGGAAAAGGCCTTCTGGCCCATTCGGCTGGCGATCATGACGATGTCGCTGCCGATCTTCTTGCCCAGGTTTTTCTGAAAGATGCCGCGATAGTTGACCTCGACGCGTTTGATCATGGAATACTCCTCTCTTCTAAAAGGCTCTCGCTATAATCGCTGTGAGATTTCTTTGACAAAAGCACGTTGTCTTCGACCCGCTCGATATGTCGCAGCATCGCCTCGCGAGCCTTGGTTTTATCATGCTCTTCGATAGCTGCTAAAATTTTTCGGTGGGACTCTATCGAAGCCATTCTTCGGCCGGGAGTTTGGAGTGACTTCTCCCGGCTGTGGCTCAACATGTCCATCAAGCCGGACACGAGTTTTTCCAGCGCCTGGTTTTGGGTGGCGCCGCCGATGGCGAAATGGAACTCGGCGTCGGCTTCGACTCCGGTTTCGCCGCGACTGACCTCTTCCCCTTGCTTATCGAGGATTTTCTTCATCCGCTCGATGTCTTTCTTCGTCGCCCGCTCCGCCGCCATTGAGGCGATCTGCGGCTCGATCAGCTTGCGCATCTCGAAGATATCTGCCAGGGCGTCTTTTTCTTCGAGAAGCAGCGTGGCGAGAGGAGCAACCAGCGATTCCACTGGAAGTTCGGCGACGAAGTTCCCGGCACCGGTCCGGCTAACGATCAGCCCTCGAGTTTCTAAAGCGCGCAGAGCCTCGCGCACCGAGGTCCTGCTCACCTTGAAAGTCTCAGCCAACTCTCGCTCTGAAGGTAGCTGGTCTCCGGCCTTAACTTTTCCCGCGCGGATGAGTTCATGAATCTGGCTCACCACTTCCTCATAGATGCGGGTCTTCTTGATTACTTTGAGCATTGATGGGGTCTAGCTGTCTGCTGGTCTGACCAATACCAAAACCTGATATCCGTGTCAAGGGGGGGTCCATGCCTATCTGAATTTCCTAACCAGCTTGCCGCCGTAGTAGCGAACAGTCTCCAAGGGCAGGGATCGCCGCCTCAAAAGATCGAGGCGAACAAGCTTCGACTGGATGCTCTTCAATGCAGCCTTCCGCCCCTCTTCCTCATCTATGTACTTCAGCAAGTCCTCAAGTCCGTGGATCTCCTTAAGCAATTCAGCCTCCGGCGGCAGGACATGGGCGTTCTTGAGGACGTGGTAGGCGACGCGAAGCTCTTCAGGCACCCAACTTTGGTCGTCCAACTCCAACGGCTTTCCCTTGCCTGGCAGGTTGTCGAACACCCCCGCCCGCTGGGCTTCAAGGATTCTCTCCTCGACAACTCTCTGAAAGAATGACCACGCCATCTCGATTCTCGATTTTTCCGCCTGAGGCGGATCAGCCTCCGGCTGAAGATTTCCCTCAATCCAAAAACCGGTAATCCAAGCTGGTCATCCCTCTAACTTTTCAACCTGTAACCCTTGAACCTTTTCCTCCGGTGGCCTGACGTCGCGGAACAAGAAATAAAATGAGATGTCGTGAAGCAGCTGAAGGCCGCCGCCAAGCACCATCGGCACGCTTAAGGAAAAAGCCTGCATCATATACGCTGACAGCGTCGGGCTAATGGCCATGGGGACATAGCGCGCCAGGCTTGTGATCCCGGCAGCCGAACCCCTCTCCTCCGCTCTTACCATCCCCATAACGAAGGAGCTTCTTAGAGGGTTGTCCATGTACGCTAGAAAAGACCGAGCCACGAGCATCGCGCCTCCCACAAGGAACGTAGGCGCCAACGGAAGGAAGAGGTAGATCAGCGAGGCTACGCCGTGAGAAAAGGCCATGGTTCTTACTACTCCGATATGGCGCGCGATGATCGGCGCGGCCAGAAAAGAAAGAGCGGCAAAAAAATATGAGAGAAAAAACATGATTCCCAGGGATTTCAGCTCTATGCCGAAGCGAAGAAAGAGCCAATAGGACATCAAGGGACCGGCCATTCCCGCCCCTAGATTATCCACCATCCCCAAGAGCGACAGTTTGGTTACGAAGACGCCGGCTTGCTTCGAGATCTTTTTTTCGCGCGTTCGCGGGACATGATGCTCGGTAATTCTCGAATAGGCGAAGATCAGAACGACGCTGAAGAGAATAGTTAGAGCGAATAAGGGCTTATACGACATGATCGGCTGCCATCCCCAGCGCTCCTGGAGATGTTGCGGCAGACCGCTCACCAGCGCCCCCAGCGAGCCCATCACCGATCCGACGAAAGAGTTGGTCGCGAAGATCCGGTTTCTGTTCTCAGGGCTGCACTTCTCGGCCAGGAGCGCCTGCTCGACGGGATTGAAAGGGCCGCCGCCCTGTCCCCCTCCGCCCGATCCCCCTGCCCCGACATTCGCGATCGCAACCGCCAGCAGAATGAAGACGAGCTGATTGAAGAAAATGTAAATGGTGTTGGAGATAATCGTGAGAGCCGCCAGGAGCATGAGAATCTTTCGGCGGCCGTATCGGTCCGACAGAAAACCCCATACTGCGGTGAGCAGCGCGCCGCTCACGTAAGCGGTCGAAATGACCAGCCCGACGGTGACCGTTGAGTAGCCCAACTGGTCGAGATAGATCGCAAAGACCACACTGAGGTAGGAGAAGGCAAAGGCTCTCACCCCGCGCGAAGCCATGAGGACCAAGACATCCCGTTGCACGTGCTCAAGCATCGAGTGGCTAATCTTCTCTCGCCCGATATCTCTCCCGTTCCAGATCGAGCTCGGTCTTGAGGCCGAGTGCGTGCAAGGCGTGATTCGCTTCCTCCAACGAAGAACTCCTGCTTACGGCTTGAGCCGGCCGTGAGAGATGATCCCACACGACCGTAGGAGAGAGAAAGAAAGTCAGCGTCGCGAGTGGAGTGAGCTTGACGCTCCTCCGGTCTTGGCGGATCTTCGTCTCTCCCCACGCGCCTTGAAAACACTGCACCGGAATCGCACTCGCCTCGGTTGGAACCACTTGAATCACCGTTTGAAGCTCTGCTGCGACCTTCTGCGTCAAAGCCCAAGCGCCGAGCAACCCTCCGCCTTTTGCCAGTTTGCTGAGCGCGTGTTCGATCTCCTCGACCCTGAGCTCTCCGTCGTTCCCGTATCCAAAGATTCCCCAGAGCGCACGCTGCCCGCCCTTCTCCAACTCAGCAAAGGCCGCGAGCATGATCGAGTCGGCCAATGGACTGCGAAGACCAGCTTCGCCGCCTTCGGCCAGGGAATCCCCACCGACGTCGACACCTATCAGGAGGTCGGCCTTTAGCTCCTTAAGGGACGCCTTCAACTGCCACCCCGCCATTGATATCGACGAGAAGAACCTCCCGATCCAAGATCCCGGCCATTCTCGATTCGGCGAAGAGAATACCGTTCAAAGTCTGGCTGCGACCGTTGGCCAGCCAGGCGTACTCGTGCAGCGCGCGCACGTCGCGAACTTCTTTCAACGAACGCGGGCCGGGAAGCGGATCGATGACGGAGCGCTCCCAAGAAAGCCCGCCAAGGAAGAACTGAAGCCCGCAGAACTCAAGAAAGCGCGCTGTGGCGAGCGCACCGACGACATCGCCACCCCCGCCGACGCCTATGACGAGCGCCCGCGAGGAGGAACGTATCACCTCTTCTAGCGAAAGCGGAGGAAGACTCATGAGCCTACGGTTTTACCTATTTGCAGACCCATCTTCAACTGAAGCAGATCTTTCAGTCCGCCGATCTGGCGGGCCGTGCCGCTCTCTTCATCACGCTAGTGTACCAAAAACCGCCGCTAAATTGACAACGAGTCGAGTTTGGTGTTACAGCCCTCGCATGGTCTTCGAGGGAAAAATCGCCGTCGCGGTTCCGCCGGCAAAGACATGGGACTTTCTTATGGACGTCGACCGGTTTGCTTCCTGCATGCCCGGAGTGGAAAAAGCCACTCGAATCGATGACCGGACCTTTGATGGGACCATCGGAGCGGCGGTCGGACCGATCTCTGGAAAGTTCAATTTCCGCGCGACCATCGTCGACAGCCAGCCGCCCGAGGAGCTGATCGTACGCACCGAGGGGACCGACTCGGTCACCGGCAGCCGGATGAACGCCGACGTGACGATCCATCTGAAGGAGCCCACGGCGAATCACACGCAATTGGATTATCGCGCCGACGTGCAGATTCACGGCCGGCTCGCGATTCTAGGCGACATGATTCTGCGCGCCACGGCGTCGCTGATGCTGGAAAGCTTCGCCGACAAATTGCGCGAGCGGCTCGAGCGCGGCAACGAGACGTGACGAAAGGACACACAGAACATGGCCGAACATTATGACGTCATTATCATCGGAGGCGGCTCCGCGGGCTGCGCGGCCGCCGCCCGCCTCAGCGAAGAGCCGAAGCGAAAGGTGCTGCTTTTGGAAGCCGGCCCCGACCCCGATCCGATTCCAGATATCGTTTCCGACGCCTCTCAACAGACGCGCCTCTTATTGGAATCGCCGTACGTGATTATGTACCCAACCCAAAGAAAGGTCGATGGCAGCACGTACTACGCGGTCGCGGGGCGAATCATGGGGGGTGGCTCGTCGGTCAACGTCATGTCGGTGCTGCGTCCGATGAAGCATGATCTGGACACCTGGGTCGCGCACGGCAACCCCGACTGGTCTTATGAGAAGTGCCTTCCAGTGATGAAGCGGATCGAGTCGGATCAGGACTATCCCGACAGCCCGATTCACGGCTCGAACGGTCCGCTTTATGTGAAGCGACCGTTTACTCTCGACATGCCGGCGTCCGCTCCGGTTCGAGCGTACATCGATCGGGCCCTGAGCATGGGATTGCCGCAATGTCCGGACCTCAACGTCCCTGAGCCGATGGGAGTATGCGCGTCACCTTACAACATCAAAAACGGCAAGCGCCAATCAACTACGGTAGCGTACTTGAATCTCGCACGCGGGCGCAGCAACCTCACGATCGTCGCCGAAGCGGCGGTGCGCTCTTTAAAAGTCTCGGGCAGGAAAGTCGAAGAGGTCGTATACGAGAAGGACGGTCAGCCACAGAGGGTCTCGGGCGATCACGTGGCGCTGAGCGCGGGAGTTTATCACAGCCCGCAGATCCTCATGCTTTCCGGAATCGGTCCGGTCAAAGAACTCGAACGTTTAGGTGTCAAGGTCGCGCTGCCGCTGGAAGGGGTCGGCGAGAACTATCAGGACCACCCTGTCGCGTACCTGACCTTCGAAGGGCCAACGCACTTCAGCGAAGACTGGGTGGTGCCTCGCTTCCGGCTGATCACCAAAAGCGATCCGAGCCGGCCGTGCGCCAACTTTCACATCGTGATGCGTCCGCCGACCGAAGTCCAGGGCATCAAGCGGATGATGCCGATCTCGGCGCATCTGCTCGAACAGAGCAACCGCGGGCGGCTGACGCTGAAGAGCTCCGACCCGCATGAACTCCCGGCCATCGACTCGCGCATGCTTGAAGATCCCAAAGATATCGAAGCGATGACCCGCACCATGCGCTTCATTTTCGACTTGGTCCAGCACGAGTCGATGAAATCCTATTATGGTCCGTTGATCCAGCCGACGCCGAAGGAAGACTGGGCGAAATTCGCCCGCGCGACCTACGACAGCTATCATCACGGAGTGGGGACCTGCATGATGGGCCCGGCCTCGAACAAGATGGCGGTGGTCGATCAGCGCCTCCGCGTCCATGGGATGGACAACCTCTGGGTGGGCGACGCCTCGATCATGCCCACGGTGACGCACGCCAACACGAATCTGACCTCGATCATGATCGGCGAACGCCTGTCCGACTTTATCAAACAGTATGCGTAAGCGGGGAGCTGAACACCGCTAGACAGCTCTTCTTGGCCGCTCCTGCTTAAGATGCTTCTTGACCTCGTCGAGATGCATCACGTCCGCGTATTTATGATGCAAATCGAAGAGACTCACCTTGTGGGAGAGAAGACTCCGGTCGAAGCAACACTCCTCGACGACAACGGTGTGAAATCCGTAGGAGTAGCTATCGACGACGCTGGCGCGAACGCAGCCGCTCGTGCTCTCGCCGCAGACGATCAGGCTATCTGTTCCCATTTGGGTGAGGTGAGCCACCAAAGGCGTGCCGAAAAAACCGCTTGCCCGTTCCTTGTAGATGACGAGATCGCCGGCTTCGGGCTTAAAATCTTCGCGGATTTCGAAAGCATTCTTATCTATCTTCGTCCCCTGGCGGTTAGTTGCCCGCACGGCGCCGGGCTGGACTTCCTTGCGAGTCTCCGTCGTCGTATAGATGACCGGAATGCGCAGCGAGCGCGCTAAGCTCAGCAGCTCCTGAATCGGTTTGATCGCATTCCAAGCGTGAGCCCCGCACGAGCTCTTGAACTCCTTAGCCACTTCATGAACCGGCCTTGGCCCGCC
>VBLN01000280.1:7408-7705 GCA_005878685.1 Deltaproteobacteria bacterium
CGATGTAGGTCTCTCTTTGATAAGGCTTGTAGATCTCCAGAATCTCCGGACTCACGATATCTTTCCAACAATGATCCTCAAAAGCATCGGCCATGATCGCCTCCTTAAAACCCTTGCGCACGCCTTCTTCTCACGCGCGAGAAGTTTACCGCATCCATACCGCTATGTTTCCGCGCCTGTCAAGCAAGGACGCTACTGCTGATTTGCGCGGAGAGTTGTTTTCCGCTACTTTTGACACTCCATCCTTTTTCTGCCGCCCGAAGGCCGCAGAAGTGTGAACGCAGAGGTCATTCTTGG
>VBLN01000038.1:0-2132 GCA_005878685.1 Deltaproteobacteria bacterium
CTTCACGAGTTTCTCGACGAGGCCGTTGTCGATCACCTTCGAAGCGAGGGCATCAGGATCCACGCCTTTGACCGGATCGAATTCCAGGACGGTGGCAACGGTCCGTGCATCGACTCGAGGGACTCGCTCCATAAATGTACGCGCGATGGTGTACATCTCTTCGAGGAAGCTAGGATCGCTTCGTTTGAGGTACTTCGCCAAAACTCTAAGCGCATTTTCCTTGTCATGCATCATCGCGCCGACTCCCTCGATGTAGGCCTTCAGGACGCGCTCTACGCGTTCCGGGTTTTCATCGCTTTTCTCCTTACTGAGTGAAAGTTCAATTACGTATCCAAGGTCGTGTGATAGAAAATGTCTTCGACTCGAGCGAGCTTCTGGGTCAGCCCGTCTTCGCGGGAGTTGCGGAACAGTATCTCCAGCATCTTTTTATTCTCCCTGATGCCAAAGGGATAGGGGTCTTCCCCGAAGACGGCCGCCTGGCAGCGATCATCGTCTCCCTGAAATAGAAGATAAGCCGGATTCCGTTTTCCTCCCCTATCGTAGGCGATCTTCTTGGCCTTGCCGAAAGCGGTGTAGAGCTCCAACGCGACCCACGGGTGCTGTTTCAGAATCCGATCCTGCACGACAATCATGTGACTTGCGGGGAGGACCTTGGTTCTTTGATAGTACTCGCGAATGATCTCGCGGCCGCCATCGGAAAACAGCCTGTGAAGCCTTGGATTGCCTTCGACCTGCGTGCCGCCGTAGCGGTCGAGACCGCCGAATTTAAGTATTTTGGGATCGTGGCGCGGGAGAAAACCGTAAGCTGCATCCAACTCCCCTCGATCGAGCATCACATCGAACGTTTGCTCTTCGTTGAGCCAGTTCATGGAAACGCCGGGAGAAGATGTTTCATCTAAGCCTAATAGTGTAGTGTGACTGAACTGCTCGACCCGGCCAATATGCCAGAAAATCTCCCTCGGCTTGATGCCGCAAAGCTCCTTTAAGAAAATCCTAAACCAAAGGGCGGCGGTCATCACGTAATCGGGCACGCCCACGCGCTTCCCCTTTAAGTCGTCGAGGCGATGGATCCCAGCGTTGGTGTTGACAAACAGGTCCAGCCAAATGAACGCTTTTGCCGGAAAGACGGGCAAAGCGCTCCATTGCCATCGGGCTTCCTTCCTTCTTTCGCGGGTCATGAGGTATTCGGCGATCGACATCTCAAACATATCGAACTCATCGTATTTAAGATTCCGGAAAAAAAGCTCGGGTGGAGAAGTAACAACGAATTCGAGGTCGATGTTCCGGGGCTTCACGGTCCCATCCATGAGAGGCTCCAGGCGAGGATTCTTGGTAAGACCCGCGACCAAATGCAACATGCTTTCACGGCTCCAGGTACAACAGTGGTGACATGACGGGCGATGCTATCAGCATGAACATGACCTTACAAACGGCACGTTCCTCCTTTCGGGCTGGGAGTTCCATTGTAGACAGTGGATCGGCCTCCCGCTCTGCCATAGCAAAACATTTTTCTTGTAAGTTTTCGGAAGGTCGCTTACAATTTGACCAAAAGTCAAGGAGGCAGGTTCGAGAATGAGAAGAAAGACGGGAATATGTTTGGCCATCGACCTTGTTGTGACAGCGTTTTTAGTCCAAGTGGTGCTGGTCAGTTCCGTAGAGGCCAGGATGGCGAAGCATCGCGTGCAAAAGGCGGCTGGCGAGAATAACCAGGCTTCTCAGAACGAGCCTTCTTATGTTTCGGCGATCCTGATGGAGCCAAGAACAGGACAGATCCTGTTCGAGCAAGACAGCCACAAGCCGTGGCCGCCAGCATCGCTGACGAAGATGATGCTCATGCTCATCGTCATGGAAAAGGTCAAACAGGGAGCGATTTCCCTCACCACGCCAATCGAGGTCTCGGCGCTAGCCAGCAAGATGGGCGGCTCCCAGGTTTACCTGAAGCAGGGGGAAACGTTCACTCTCGAAGCGATGATGAAGGCAATCGTGATCCATTCCGCGAACGACGCCAGCGAGGCGGTGGCGGAGAAGATCGCGGGCGATGCCGATGCTTTCGTGGACATGATGAATCAGCGCGCCAAAGAGCTGGGGCTCAAGGAGACGAAATATTACAACGCTCACGGCCTCCCTCCCGG
>VBLN01000038.1:2178-7335 GCA_005878685.1 Deltaproteobacteria bacterium
CCCGAGATTCTTAAGTGGTCTTCCACCGAGAAAGAGGAATTCCGCGACGGAAAGTTCATCCTGCAGAATACCAATCATCTCATCGGCAAGTTTCCAGGGGCGGATGGGCTCAAGACCGGCTCCTACCACGAGGCCGGGTTCAATCTTGCGGCTACAGCCGAGCGCGACGGGCTGCGCCTTATCTCAGTGACCCTTGGCTCCTCTAGCAATAAGATTCGCTTCCGTGAAGCAGCCCGTCTTCTGACCATGGGATTCAACAACTACAAGATGTTGACCGTGATGAAGCTCGGAGAGGCCGTCACTCAAGAGATCAGAGTCAAAGGGGGCAGGATAAGCGTCCTTCACGCTGTCGTGGGGGGCCCCGCCCAGGTCCTGGTGATGCGTTCTGCGGAGAAACAAGTCAAATCGAGCATTCAGCTGAGCAGTCCAATTTGGGCTCCTCTAAAAAAGGGCGACAAGCTCGGAGAGCTTACCGTCACGCTCGGAGACAAATCTCTCGGAAAATTCATCTTGATCTCCAATCAGGACATCGAACAATCAAATATTCTCAAACGCCTTTGGGACAGAATCTTTTGACGGTTGTTCGGTAGTCGACTAAATCTTCCTTACAAGATCGCCGCAAGTTTGAAATTCAGAGGCCCGAGGCGAAAGAGCTCGGGCCTTTTTTGTCTTACTTGACGACTTTGATCGCGTCGCGTATGTTCGCCCCCATGCTTCACCCATTTCACAAGCAGTTCCGACGGATACCCATGCTCTTGGTAGTCTGCGCGCTGGTTTCCGTCGCAGCCGAGGTGTTTGCTGCAGACAGCCTCGTCGGCCTTCACTCGGCTCAAGTCATGTCGCAATCGATGCCGTGGATCGCTCAAGAGGCCGGGCTCTTTAGAAAATATGACTTGGACTTTCGGCTGGTGTTCATTTCGTCGTCTCCGGTCGCTACCGCCGCGACGTTGAACGGTGACGCCGAGATCGCACTCACGGGCGCGATCGGCAACGTGCGCGCTTACGTCCAGGGCTTCACCGATTTAGTATTCGTTGGCGGTGTAAAAAATTTTCTGACCCATAGCATTGTCGCCAAGCCGGAAATCAAACGGCCAGAGGACCTTAAAGGAAAGAAAATCGCTGTAGGGCGGTTTGGCGGCAACACCCATTATTTTACGATTCAGGCGTTGAAGAAATTCGGCATGGATGCCAGCAAGGATATTCAGACGATACAAACCGGCGGCGGACCGGAGACGCTTGCGGCCCTCTTCGCCGGAAATGTGGATGCGGCGGGCCTGGTCGCCCCTGGCGATGCAGCCGCCGTCAATCGGGGGTTTGTTTATGTGATCAATGGTTTTGATCTTCGCATTCCGTATAGCGCTACCCAATTCGTCACCCTGCGCTCGGTCCTCAATAAACGCGGCCCCGTGATTGGGCGCTTCATGCGGGTCATGGCCGAGTCCGCTACCATCTTGCACACCGACAAAACTTTCGTCTACAAAGTTCTCGGCAAATATTTGCGCGTCACCGACACGAACGTTCTCGACTCCGCTTATCAGTCGGAGATTCGCGCTCTCGAGCGTCGCTTGGAGATTCGAGAGGCGGCGCTGCAAGCTTCGCTGGATGAAATCGCGCCGCTGGATCCGCGGGCAAAGATAATCAAACCCCAGGAATTGATCGACCGGCGGTATCTGGTCGAACTGGATAAGAGCGGCATTTTTGACAAATAGATGAAGGCCTTTATGCGTGCCATCGATATTCATCATCATTACGTTCCCGAGCAAATCATCGGCGAGGCAAAGCGCCACGGCAAAGCGCTCGGCATCGAAGTCTCCGAAGATAACGACGGAACCGTCCGGTTTTCCTTCAATGGCGGTCCAAAATATCCGTTGCTGCAGGGCTTGAGCGATGTGGAGCCCCGCCTAGAAATGATGGAGAAGGGCAGAATTGCGTTGGCGGCGCTCGATCCGAGCACGCAACTTCTCGGCTATCAACTCAAAGGCGAACAGGCGGAGGGCTGGTGCCGCATCTACAATGAGTGTGTCAAAGAGTTCCTCAAGAAATATCCCGACCGTTTTACGGCGATGGCCGCAGTGCCGATACAGGAGCCGGAGCGCGCCGGTAGAGTTTTGGAGCGCGCGGTCACCGAGCTCGATTTTCGCGGCGCCTACATCGCCACTAACGTCAATCACAGCTACTACGACAGCACGGATTTCGATCCGTTCTGGGCGAAGGCGCAGGAGTTGGACGTGCTGGTCGTCATGCATCCGGATAATCCAGCGGGAACGGAGCTCATGGGCTCGTTTGGCCTTCGTCTTGTCTGCGGCAATCCCGCCGATACGACGCTGTCGCTCGGCATTTTGATTTACAGTGGCGTCTTCGATCGGTTCCCCAATTTAAAACTCTGCACTTTCCATGGCGGTGGATTTTTTCCCTATCACGTGAGCCGCTTTGATCGAGAATTTCTGACAGGAAGACAGGCTGCCCGGCGCGCCGACCGGCCCAATGCACCGCGCTGCTCGTCACCGCCGAGCGCTTATCTTAAGAACCTTTACTTCGACACGTTGGTCTATGACGTCGACACCCTCGACTATTTGAAGAGAAGGGTCGGCAGCGAGCACCTCCTTGTCGGAACCGACTATCCTTATGTGCTGGGAGATTGGATGGCTGTCGATAAAGTCGAAGCCCTGGATTGTTCTGAGACCGAGAAGAAAGCGATTCTTGAGGGGAACGCCAGACGCCTGCTCAAGCTGTGATTGGCGGACAGCGCTTTTGCTCACGGAAACCTCGGCATCAGCTCGTTTGAAATCAGCTCCATCGTTCTGCGCACGTCCCCCATCGGTGTGCCGCCGAAGTTGACCATGCAGATCACGTGCGTGACGCCGATCTTTTCGTACTCTCTGAAGATGGCTTCCGCTCTCTCGGGAGAGGAGAAGACGACCAGCCTTTCGGCTTTCACATTGTCAAAATCCACCACCTTGGATCCCGGGCGCCGGTGGGTCTTGTGAAATTCCAGCGCCCGCTCAAAGTATGGACGGCCGAACCTGACCGCGTCTTCCTCATTCTGATGGAGATAGGCGTGCAGGGCGACGATGATATCCGGCTCTTGCTCGTGGCCGGCGCGAAAGTAGGCCTCCTTGAACAGATCGTTCTTTTCTTTGACGTCGAGTATCGTGTTGGATCGGGCAAAAGGGATTCCCATAATGGGGAATCCGAGTCCCCCCGCCTTGATCAAGGTCTCATTGCCGGAGGCCGCCACCCATGTGGGCGGCATCGGCTTTTGAATCGGCTTCATATACAGCGAGCCATTCTCGATCTGGTAAAATCTGCCTTTGTGGGAGAAACCCTCCTGAGTCCACGCCTTCAAGATGACGTCGAACGCCTCCCAGTATCTTTCCCTCGCCTCCTCCGCCGACATGCCGAAGGTTTTGTATTCGACCGGTGAGAAGCCGCTGCCGATGGCGAAATTCAGCCTTCCCGCGCAGAGATTGTCGGCGAAGGCGTACTCCTCCGCTACGATGAGCGGATGATGGAAGGGGAGGATGCTCACCGCCGGTCCCAAGCGAATTTTCTTGGTTCGCTGCCCAAGGGCCGCGATGACCATCGGGGGTGAAGGACAGGTGCCGTACCAGTAAAAGTGATGCTCCCCGAGCCAGAAAGAGGCAAAGCCCAGCTCCTCGGCCCATTCAGCGATCGTTAGAACTTCCTCGTAGTAAGTTTGGTTGGAACGGCGGAGCGCGGGATGGTTATCACCGAATATGAAGATGCCAAACTTCACAGGAAAAACTAAGCCTCGGGCGAACCGTCGAGACTATCCTTCTTCGAAGCCAAAAAGCTTCTTTGCGTTCTGGTAATAGATTTTTTCTTTGTCTCTTTTGGAGACGTCCAGCTCATCCATGGCGCTCAAAGTCATAGGATAGAACTGATCGTCCCTCCCTGCTCGGCCGTGGGGATAGTCCGAGCCGAAAAGGATCTGATCGGCTCCTACGGTGTCGCAGGCGAGCTTGATGAAAGCCGTTCGGATGGGGCCGGCGGTATCGTAGTAAAGGCGTTTGAAATAGTGCTCGGGTTCGAGCTTGCATTCGGGATTCCCCTCGCGCCAGTTGAGCCGGTCCAAGTAGAGGAGGATCATCCCGCCGAGATGGGCCGCTATGAGCTTGAGATTCGGATAGCGGTCGAAGATGCCGCTGTAGACGATTCGGGAGATGGCGAGGGTGCTGTCGGTGGGCCAGAGGATCTTTTGCTGCAGCGAATACTTGTTCCAGTTCGCCTGGCAAGGGGCGTTGGCAGGATGGAGAAAGAGCGGCTTTCCCCCTGCGGCAGTGGCGTCCCAGAACGGCCTGAAGTCGGGCTCATCGAGATATCTTCCCGCCAGGTTGGTCGGCAGCATCACGCCGTGCATGCCGAGCTGCTCGTAACATCTCTTTAGCTCGCGCACGCAGTCGTCGACGTCGACCATAGGGGGCCTGGCGAACGCCTTGAAGCGGCGCGGATGCTTGGCATGGGCTTCGGCAAAGGAGTCGTTGATGATTCTGCAAAGCTCCAGGGCTCTGGCCCGGTTGCCCTCTTTCTCTATCCTCCCGCCGGTGTTGGAAAGGACGCCGATGTCGATGCCGTACTGGTCCATCACGTCCAGATATTCTCGGTGGTCGAAGGCATGAAAACCCACTCCCCTGACGTCATTTTGAGCTTCGGGAACCAGCTCGAGATATTTTCCGGGAAACGCGTGAAAGTGAGTGTCGATAATCATGGAGTCTCCTCGTGGAATCTAGTTTGCTGTCCAAGCGAAAGAAAATATATAGCTCAGACATCCGGCTAGTTCAAAGCTTCCATTACTCCAAGACGGAGAGAATGTCGAGCTTCTGTTCCGGAACCCGCCCTTTTAAGTTGACAGAATAGCGCCTGTTCCAATAGCCTTGGCACTCAGGAACGCGGACGCCGTAAAGACGTTCTTCGGCCGCAGCGGAAGGGAACTCACGCAACGAAAGTATGAGCCGGAATGGACCAGAGCCAAGGCGAGTAGACGTGCACCATCACGTGGTGCCGCCGCAATATGCGGACAACTCCATGCCGATTAAAATTCCGGATACCGAAACTCAACTGCAGACGATGAACGGTTGGCAGATCCGGGCAGCCATCACCTCGCTTACCCCGCGAGTCGTGTTGTCAAATCCGCAT
>VBLN01000038.1:7435-24634 GCA_005878685.1 Deltaproteobacteria bacterium
CGAGCATGGGCGGGCGGTACTTAGGAGACCCATTGTTCGATCCGGTTTTTGATGAGCTCAACCGGCGCCAGGCAGTGGCTTTTGTGCATCCGACCCACTGCGACGCTCCCGAGGAGACGCACTTGCGCGTGCCGCCCTTCGTGGTCGAATACGTCTTCGACACGACACGCGCCATCGTCAACCTGGTCTTTACCGGCACGCTGAAGCGCTGTCCCGGTATCCGGCTCATCGTGGCTCACGGGGGTGGCGCGGTTCCGTTTCTTGCCCAGAGAATCTCGATGCTCGAAGGCCATCGGCATGCCAAAGAAGTCACCCACGTGATCCCCACGCTCGCCTCGTTGTACTACGAGATCGCCAGCACCACCGCGGGCTATGCGCTGCGGTCTCTCCAAGAGCTCGTTGAGCCGACGCATATCCTTTGGGGCTCGGACCTACCCTTTGTCTACGGTGACCGACTGCAGGGGAAGTGGCTCATTGGGAAGAATATGATGGATTCGACTCCGCTGCCCGATGTGCCGTTGAGCAATTCAACGCGCTTCGCCTTTTCCCGCGATTGGCTGAAGCTGGCAGTGAGTCGCGTGGGCAATCTTAGCGCTTCCCGTAGGGAGGGAAAATTCATGAATATGATGAAGCCATGGAAATTCACTCTGATCGTCCTGGCCATCGTTTTTGTCGCCTGTGCGGGTTTGGCGCGGGTCGGATCAGCGGCTGAAGCGATCCCCTTTCTGGTAAGCTACGGCGGGACCGCCGGCTACCAGCTTCCCCTCTGGGTCAATAAAGACCTTGGTTTCTACAAAAAATACGGCATCGATCTCGAAATCGTTTTGATCCAGGCGGGCTCGCCGAACATTCAGGCGTTGCTCGGCGGGAGCCTTCAATTAACCCAAACGGCGGGCTCCTCGGCGATGCTGGCGACGATGCGCGGCGCGCCGGTGGTGATCGTCGCCACCTTGGAGAACACGCTGCCATTGCAGCTGATCGCCCGCCCCGAGATCAAGGAACCGCAGCAGCTCCGCGGCAAGAAGATCGGCATCAACCGCTTCGGCGGCTCCAACGACACGGCGGTGCTTATGGCGCTCAAGGCCTGGAAAATGGATCCGAAGGCTCATGAGCGGCAGGGTCGATGCGACGGTGCAGTCCTATCCGGAAATTTACCAGGCCCGCAAGCTCGGTATGAACGTCCTGGCGGATATTGGCGATTTCGGATCCTACACCAACACTTCGAATATTGTCCTGCGCTCCTATCTTCAGCAGCACCGCTCGGTGGTAAAAAATTTCATCAAAGCTCAAATTGAAGCGATGCATTATGTCAAGACCAACAAAGAAGGGGCTCTTAAAGTTCTCAAGCAACACATTCAGGTCAACGACCCGGAGGCGGTCATGGGAACTTATGAGTTCTTTGCCAAACGGTTGCCCCGGGTGCCGCGCACGGAGGTCGAAGGGGTCAAGAACATCTTGGGCGAGATTGGCGCTGCTCAGAGAGATCCTGCGGATTTCTTCGACATGAGCTTGATCGACGAAATCGAGCGAGAAGGTTTCATCCAAAAACTCTACGGTCCGTAATCCCGGGTTGATCCCAATTCACGTCGCCCCGGTCAGTAGTGCCCCTCGTCGCCGCCGGCGTCGCCCGGATCGGTATCGACGAATAGCTCCTCAACCGGCATTTCTCTGCCGATTAGACCCTGCTGATGACAATAGCGAATAATGGCCTTGAGATTTTTTCTGTTCGCGTCGCCAAGACCGTAGGCCCAAGGGTCAGGCCCCAGAGCCCTCCGCTGTTCGTCCCATGCATGCGAAAACCAAGCCAGCGGGACGACCCGCGGGTTGACTACACGTTGATAGGCCATTTGCTTGGCTTGCTCGAAAGCCTTGACCAAACTGGTCGGTGCCCAGGGATATTGATCGACGATCTCCTGCTTGACCACCGTCACATGCATGATGGGGAAGATGCCGGTCTGCTTGAAGTACTCGAGCTCGACTTCTTTATAGTTAGGGAACAGTCGTGTGACCCGCGGGTCGCCGCTCACGATCGGCTTCGGGAGATACGGATTGATCATCGCCGGAATTTCTCCTTCCGCCAGCATCGCGTCCAGCGACTTGCCGGGCGGGATCATCTCGATATTCAAGCCCTGCGGCGGCGTGAAGGCAACGTCCTCGCTGCGATCGACCACCCACGTCAGCTCCTTGTGCGGCACGCCGTAGTGCTCCTCCAGAATTCCGCGCAGCCAGATGTTGCCCGCCGGCTGGAAGTTGGTGCCGCCGACTTTTTTGCCGATCAGGTCCTTCGGCGTTTTGATGCCGGCTTCGACGTTGACGAACGCGAAGCCGTGGCGGAATCGGCGATGGAGGAAGACCGGAATCGCCGTGATTGGCATGTTTTGATAGCGCGCCATGAGATAGGCGCCAATGTTGAATTCACAGACATCGAATTCAAGGTTCCGCGCCATGCGCCAATGGCGCTCCCGTGGCCCGTGGCCGGTCAATATCACAAGATCGAGCCCGTCGGCCTCAATCGCCCCTTCCTTCAGGGGGCGCACAATCTCGTAATCACCGCACGCCACCGATAGTCTGACTTTCGCTGCGATCACAGATCTCCTTCTGACGAGGAATATCACGAAGGCTGCTCGGCTCTCAATCCGAACGCCAGCGGCCATCGGAAGGACAGCAAAGCCCTGTCCCCAACGCATTAGTTGACAGTCTTGATTTGTCTGTGTTACTGCCCCGAGGGGACTCGATAGGAGCGGCTTCAGAAGCCATGACTGAAGCAGTCAGACGATACCCTGTCCTGATCGCCGGCGGCGGGCCCAGCGGCTTGGCGTTGGCGATCGAGTTGGGCTGGCGTGGGATCTCCTGCCTTGTCGTCGAGCAAGGCGACGGCAGCGTCGCATTTCCCACAACGAACCTCGTTAACACCCGTACTAGCGAGCATCTTCGCCGCTGGGGCTTCATCGACCAGGTTAGATTCGCCGGTTTTCCGAAAGATTTCCCGCGCAACTACGTCTTCGTCACCGGAGTGTTCGGACGCGAGCTGGCGCGGTTCGAGCATCCGGCTAATGGCGATCCGCGTTACCGGTCGCCTTACAGTCCGGAAGGGAGAATCTGGTGTCCCAAGCTTTTCCTCGATCCCGTATTGCAGCGGCAAGCGAAGTCTCTTCGATCGGTTCAGGTACGTTTCAATACACGTCTCGAATCGTTTCACCAGGATTCCAGTACGGTCGTCGCCGAGGTCTTCGATATCGCCAATAACCGCAGGGAACAAATCGCGGCGGACTATCTCGTCGCATGTGATGGCGGCGGCAGCACGATCCGCCGTCAACTCGGCATCCGAATGGAAGGCAACTTCGTTGAAGGACAAAATCTGGCCATCCTCTTCAGGGCGCCACTTTTGTTGAGCAACCAACACGGGAAGGCAGTCATGTATCAGGTTATCAATCAGAAGACGGTGGGTGCGGTCGCTGCGGTGGACGGCCGCGAGCTTTGGCGCGTTAATCTCCGCGGCGTCCGTCCTGATCAGCTGCCATCGCTCAATAGTGCCGAGTTAGTGCGAGACGCGCTAGGTTCGGACGTCCCTTTTGAGATTCTGGGTATGTGGCCGTGGGATGCGCACCGAGTCGTGGCTCAGGGTTACAGCAAGGGGCGGGTTTTTTTGGCCGGCGACGCCGCTCATCTTCTTTGGCCGGCGGGTGGTTTTGGCATGAACACTGGGGTTGGGGACAGCGTGGACCTTGGCTGGAAGCTGGCGGCGACCTTGCAAGGTTGGGGCGGCTCTCACCTGCTCGACAGCTACGAGCCGGAGCGCCGTCCGATCGGTATCCACAACGTGAACGAGGCGGCGGACATGCGCGCCGATTCCGATACACAGATTCCCACATCGCCTCTCCTTGAAGAAGAGGGCGAAGAAGGGGAACGGCTCAGGGAGAAGGCGCGCGAAGCAATTCTGCGAACCCGCGCCAAGGAGTTCCAGCACGATTCTGCGGGAATCGAGCTTGGATACCGTTATGACAATTCGCCGATCTGTGTTCTAGACGGAACTCCACCGCCACCCGACGATCATGCAACGTATACGCCTACGACCCGGCCCGGCGCTCGCGCGCCTCACGTCTGGTTGAAGGACGGCCGCTCCATCCTCGATCTGTTTGGGCGGGGCTTTGTCTTGCTGGTTCTTTCTTCGAAGATAACCGACCTGTCCGCGTTTACACCAGCCGCCGAGAGAGTCGGCTTGCCTCTACAGGTGGTTGCTTTGGATGAGCCGGAGGTTCGAGAATTGTACGAGCGCCCATTGGTGCTGGTTCGTCCCGACGGGCATGTGGCGTGGAGAGGCGGATCGCTCCCTGCCAACACCGCGGATATTATCGACCGGGTCCGCGGTGCCCGCTAGAAAAAATGTCGATCGCTTCCATTTCCTGACGGAGCACGAGACTGACTTATTGTTGCAAAGGCCCGATCGGGGCGGTAGAGTTCGCGTCTTGGAGGGATGATCATGTTCGCCCCGCGCACTCTCGCGGAAATTAAGGACGATATTCGGAGCCGCATCGGCCGCCGCGCGCCGTTTCTTCATGCCGACAAAGCGGAATCGGAGGAGGCGCTTGCGCAACTCGATAGCATCGAGTCGGAGCGATGGGCCGCGGCCTGGAGCGAGATCGGTGCTCGATGGGAGAAAAAAGCGCGCTCCGAGGAAACAGCGGGAGACGCAGCAAAGGCCAAGCAGGCCTATCTCAAAGCCTATGGCTACTACGGCATCGCGCGTCATCCCTTTCCCAACTCCGCAGGCAAGCAGCAGGCTTATCTGAAGACACGGGAGATGTACCTCGCCGCCTCGCGCTACTTTGATATCCCGCTCGAGTGCGTCTCGATCCCCTTTGAAGGCAAGCGGATCGTCGGTCATCTGAGATTCCCCAAAAAAGTCCCCGCGCCTCTCATCATGCACTGGGGCGGGATCGACAACTGGAAAGAAGAGCGCCTGACGTTCGCCGAAGCGTTCGTGAAGGAAGGCTGGGGATGTTTTGTGATAGACAGCCCTGGTACGGGCGAGTGTCCCATGCTGGCATCGCCGGACGCGCACCGCGTCCATTCGGCGGCGCTGGACTACCTTAGCAGGCGTGCCGAAGTTGATCCAAAACGAATCGCGGTCGTCGGTGCGAGCTTTGGCGGCTACTGGTCCACGAAGATGGCCTTTGTGGAACGCGAGCGACTGCGCGCGGTGGTCAACTGGGGCGGCGGGATTCACTACTTCTTTCAGCCCGAATGGCAGGAGAAATCGCGCAACGCGCCCTCTTACCTCTTCGACCTGATCGAGGCGCGGGCCAATCTCTTTGGCAAAAAAACTTTTGAAGAATTGATCCAGGCGATGCCGCCGCTTTCGCTCAAGACGCAGGGATGGTTGGACAAACCTTCCGCTCCGCTCCTCTTGGTGAACGGCAAAGACGACAAGCAAGTGCCGATCGAGGATTTTTATCTGCTGCTTGAGAGCGGGGATCCAAAAGCGATGCGCCTCTTTTCTGGAGTCCACATGGGGGCGAACCCCGACATTTTCAAGACCGTCTTAACGTGGCTCCATTCCAAATTAGACTAAGAGTGTTCTCATGAGTCTCCTCAAGCCTTAGCTTCTCTCTGGCGCTGGGAAAGAAATCTTTATGAACCGCAACGTAGCCCCGCTGGCTGTCTTCATTCTTTTATTTTTTGATTCATCTGATTTATCAGCTCAAGGGCGCGTGAAGCTTTCCTTTCCCTACACGCCCATTAGCGCCGCGAGTCTGCCGTGGTGGATCGCCAAAGAGTCGCGCTATTTTGAAAAACAGAGTCTGGATGTGGACATGGTTTACGTGGGTACCTCTCCGGTGATCATCCAAGCCATGCTTGGAGGCCAAGCGGGGATGGGCGCTGGCGGCGGGCCTCCCCTGGTTACGAACGTGCTGCAGGGAGGAGATGTTGTCCAGGTCGCCACGACGATTCCCTACGCGATTCAATCGCTCATCGTAAAATCTGAAATCAAGGCCGTGGGAGATCTGGTGGGGAAAAAGATCGGCATCAGCAGGCTGGGAGCGATTCCTCACTTTACGCTGCAATCGATCTTGACGCTCTATAATGTCCAGGGTGTCCACGTCGTCCAGACCGGCACAACGACGCAAGCCATCACGAGCCTTTCCCAGGGCTTCATCGATGGGATCATCACATCCGCGCCTTTTACCTTTCGCTTGATGAAGGATGGCTACCGGGAGCTGGTCGGCCCCAAAGATTTCAAGAAGGCGGGCATCGAATTTTTGATCAACGGCATCGTTGAGCGAAAATCCTTTGGCGCTAAGAACAGAGAAACAGTCATTAGATTCATTAAGGGAGCCATGGAAGGAGTAAGGGAGATGTTCGTCAACGAAAGGCAGACAAAAATGGTCCTGGCAAAGTATATGCGCCAGACCGACCGGGAGGTTTTGGATCAGACCTACCGCTTCGCGCTCGAAGTTTATGTCAAAGACCCTACCGTGACAGCCGCTTCGATACAGCCCATCGTGCAACAGTCGGCACAATGGAACTTGGTCGATGCCAAACTAGCGAGCAGCACACCGATGACCGCTTACTACGACAACAGCTACGTCGATGAGGTCAAGCGGTCCGGATTTCTAGCGGAACTCTGGAGATAGCTCTCGCTGAATTGGAGAGGGGGCTCACATTGACAGAGCAGCACCTTATCGGATAGTTTCTCTCCCGGAATCGTCAGCACGTTTTTTTGGAGACAGAATTCAAGGAGGAGAATCATGAGCGATAAAGGCATCGACCGCCGCTCATTCTTGAAGGGCGCCGCGGCTAGCGCGGCCGCCATCGGCACCCATCTCGCCGCGAACAGCGCGCTGGCTCAGACTGAGAAGCCCAGCGCAGAATCGAAGGACTCCGGGCGGCCCTCGGAAAGAGTCATCGGCCGGCCGGGGTCGGACTTTATGGTCGATGTCATCAAAGCGACTGGCATCGAGTACATCGCCTCCAACCCCGGATCGAGCTTTCGCAGCCTCCAAGAATCGATCGTTAACTACGGCGGCAACAAGAAGCCCGAGTTCCTCACCTGCATGCACGAGGAGTCGTCGGTGGCGATGGCCCATGGCTACGCCAAAGCGGCGGGCAAACCGATGGGCATGATAGCGCACGGCACCGTCGGGCTGCAGCATGCGGCGATGGCGGTTTACAACGCTTGGTGCGACCGGGTGCCGGTGGTCATGTTTGCCGGCAATTTCCTCGACGCCGACAAGCGCAGGCCGGGCGTGGAGTGGTACCACAGCGTGCAGGATCCGGCGGCGCTGCTGCGCGACTTCACCAAATGGGACGACCAGCCGGTGTCGCTGCAGCACTTCGCCGAGTCGGTGATGCGCGCCTACAAAATCGCCACCACGGTGCCCATGGGGCCAGTGCTTATCACCGCTGACGGCGACCTTGCCGAAGAGGCGGTGCACGACGAAAAGAAGCTGCGCATCCCGAAGCTGACCCGTTCGATCCCGCCCCAGGGCGACAGCGGCGCGGTCGCCGAAGCGGCCAAGCTGCTGGTTGCGGCGGAACAGCCGGTCATCATCGCCGACCGCGCCTGCCGTTCCCAGGAAGGCATGAAGCGGCTGGTGGGACTGGCCGAAGCGCTCAACGCGCCGGTAGTCGACATCGGCGGACGGATGAATTTTCCCACCACCCATTATCTCTGCCGCAGTGAAGACCGCCGCCAGTTGATCGGCCAGGCCGACGTTGTGCTACTTCTAGAGGTCGCCGACCCCTGGGGACAGTTCAATACGATCAGCGACCCGCACCATGAATACCGGCGGTTCGCGAAACCCGACGTCAAGACCATCCACGTCTGCCTCGGCGATACGCTGACTAAATCGAACTACCAGGATATGCAGCGCTTCATGTCGGTGGATCTGCCGATCGCCGGCGATGCCCAGGCGACGCTGCCAGCGTTGGCCGAAGCGGTGAAGAGTGCCGGCGGTATCGCGCGGCGGGTGTCGCTGACAGACCGCACGACGAAGCTGCGCGATGACTATCGCCAGATGAAGGAGCGGGCGCGGACCGCGGCCAGCCAGGGCTGGAATGCGAGTCCATGCAGCACGGCGCGCATGTCGGCAACTCTCTACAACACCATCAAGAGTGAAAAATGGTGCGTTGCTGTTTCCGGCGTGCAGTGGAACCGCAACCTCTGGCCGGCGACCGAATATTTTAATTTCCTCGGCGGCTCCGGCGGCTCGGGGGTCGGCTATTCGGCTCCGGCGGCCGTAGGCGCGGCCCTCGCCAACCGCGACAAGGGGATCGTCACCGTCTCCATCGAGGGCGACGGCGACCTGATGTACGCGCCCGGCGTGCTCTGGACCGCGGCGCACCACAAGATTCCGCTGCTGATGGTCGTGCACAACAACCGCGCCTATCATCAGGAGGTGATGCACCTGCAGAAAATGGCGGCGCTCCACAACCGCCGCATGGACACCGCGGCCATCGGCACGACGATCGAAAAGCCGAACATCGATTTCGCCAAGCTGGCGCAATCCCTGGGCGTTCACGGTGAAGGGCCGATCACCGATCCCGCGGCCATCGCTCCGGCGTTGACGCGCGCACTCGCGGCGGTGAAGCGCGGCGAGCCCGCAGTGGTGGACGTAGTTTCACAGGGACGTTAGCGGTCAAAGGCTGAAGGATGAGGGATGACGGATGAAAATCGAAATCGTGCTTAGTCGGTTTTTTTCGATCTTGGTCTTTGGTGCCTCTGCCCTGTTGGCACAGGAAAAGCCGCCGGCGGGCTCCGCTGAGCGCGGCTACGAAGCCTATATGAAATACCAGTGCTACACCTGCCACGGGACCGTCGGTCACGGCGCCGACCGGGGCACCGGACCGAAGCTCGCACCTAATCCGTCTCCCTACGCGGCGTTTGCGCTCCAGGTGCGAACTCCCCGCCTGGACATGCCAGCTTACCGCAAGCCATTCCTAAGCGACCAGGAGCTTGCCGACATCTACGCCTACCTCTCATCGATCAAGCCTTCGCCGCCGGCGAAGGACATTCCGCTGCTGGATTTTTAGGGAGCGCGGCAAAAGAGACGCTGAAATTAATTCCGCTTATCAAATAGCCTCAAAATCAGAGCGGCGGTTCGGTCGCGCCGCAGCGCCAACACCAAGAGAGCGATATGCACACAATCGACGCTGACGCACACGTCATTGAATGCGAAAAAACTTGGGATTACTTGGAGGGTGACGACCGCCGCTATCGGCCGGTGTCGCTCACTGTGGATATGCCTTCGGGCAGCAAGCGGAGTTTTTGGTTCATCGGCGGCCGCATGATCGGCGGGCGGGAAAACGTCGGCAAGGATACTTCCCAGGAATCGCGGGAGCTGGCGAACATCGATTCGCGGCTGCGCCACATGGACGAGATTGGCACTGCGGTTCAGGTGCTCTATCCGACGCTCTTCCTGCGGCCGGTCACGGATAATCCGCGGATCGAACTGGCGCTGTGCCGCTCTTACAACCGCTGGATGGCGGATATCTGGTCCAAGGCCAAGGATCGCCTGCGCTGGGCCGTTCAATTGCCGTTGATGACCCTGGACAAAGCGCTGGATGAGCTGCGCTGGGCGCGCGGCAACGGCGCCTGCGCCGTCTTTATGCGCGGCCTGGAAACCAATCACACCCTACACGATCCCTATTTCTTCCCGCTTTACGAAGAAGCCAGTCGGCTCGACATGCCGATCGGCATTCACTCCGGCATCGGCAACTTCGCCGTCAATGATGCCATGGGCGGAGAGCCCTTCCGCGTCGCCAAGCTCGTCGTCATCGGCGGCTTCCACTCGATGATTTTAAGAGGGATTCCCGAGCGCTTTCCGGCGCTCCGCATCGGCGCCATCGAAGTCGCGGCCCAATGGGTGCCCTATCTGGTACACGACCTCAACCTGCGTTTTCCAAAACTGGAGCGCAAAGAAGCGCGGCCGGACGTGCTGCGCGGCAGCAGGCAGTTGTTCGTTGCCTGTCAGACCGACGATGATTTGCCCTACGTGCTTCAATACGCGGGCGAAGACACTCTCATGATCGGTTCCGACTACGGCCACGCCGACAACGCCAGCGAGCTTTTGGCCTTGAAGCGGCTCAAAGAGAAGGGCGAGTTGGATCCGCGCGTGATCGACAAGATTCTCTATTTCAACCCCGCGCGCTTCTACGGCCTCTCTTCAGATTAACCTTGAGCGACGGTGCTCGACCCGGCTTCAGGACGGCGTCTTGCAATCTTTTTGAAGACGTTTGTATCGAGTTTTTGAGCTACCTCTCGGGAATCTGGTAAAAGCGGCGCGCGTTGCCCGTGAGAATCGCCGCTTTGTCTGCGTCGCTGAGACCCGGGTAGTCCTGGACCTCGTGAATCTCATGCATGATGTCCTCGGGCCCGATCTCGTGCGGAAAGTCACTGGCAAAGAGGAAATGAGAATTTCCGCTTCGCCGGATCTGATAGTCCAGCCCTTCTTCGCCGCCCTCGCATCCCACAAAGATGCGGTCGCTTTTAAAATAGTCGCTCGGTTTTCTTTCTGCGGGCGGACCTTTGTATCTGCCCCGCATATCGAGCTCGCCAAAGTAATGGTGCGACCGATCCAATCGGTCCATCCAGAAGGTCACCCAGGCCGCGCCCCCTTCGAGAAAGCCGACGCGCAGGCGTGGAAATTCATCGAACACGCCGTGATAGACCATTCCGGTGAAAGCGATCACCAGAGAAAGAGGGTGCCCGAGGCCGTGCATGGGGACAAAGGCCTCATAGGTATCGAGCCCCATGCCGTGATGGCAGCCGCCGTGGATCGCGAGCGCGCAGCCCAATTTCTCCGCCTCGGCGTAGACGGGCCAATAGGTCTTGTGACCGAGGTCGAAGGGAAGTCCGCGTGAGGGAAGCATGGCTCCGGGCATGCCCAGCTCCGTGACCGCGCGGCGCAGCTCGATTACTGCCTCACCGACCTCCTGCAGGGGAATCAGCGCCATTCCCTTAAGCCGCGGGCTTCTTTTCATGTAGCGGTCATGGAGCCAGTTGTTATAGGCCCGGGCCACCACGCAGGCCCAGTCGGGATGGCTGATGTTTCCCATCGCCAGACCACTGGTGGGATAGAGGAAGGCGTATTCAAAGCCGGCGATATCGAGAAATTCCAGCCACTGCTCCGGTCCCACCCGCTTGCCGCCGCCGAACGCCCGTTCGCTCCGCTTGAAGGTGGCGAGATGGTGAAAGTCCAGTGAGGGAAACACGTTGCCTAAGACGTTGCGGATCGGCCCGATGATGCCGCCGCGAGCCTTGCCGCTGCGGTAAGGCTCCTCCAAGTAATCGAGCAGCGTCTCATCTTCCAGGACGTGCCCGTCGGCATCGATGATCTTTGTTTCCATGAAAGCCTCCGACTCTTAAGTTAAGGTCGCTAGTTGCCCACCGCCGCCCGGCAGGCGCTAGCGATCGACTGCCAGTCAATCTGGCAAGCTGCATACAGCTCGTCCGGCGTGCCCGACTCACCAAAGCGCGTCACCCCCAGCGGCCACGACCGCACACCCAGCATCGAGCCCACCCAAGCGAGAGCGGACGGGTGGCCGTCGATAACGGTGATGACCGGGCCGCGCGCGGTAAGGGGAGGAAGACTGGCATCGGTATGGTCGATCGTGGAATGCACCGTGCCTTGCCAGGCACGATAGATGAGATCGGGGCTGACGCAGTTGACTACGTTCGCATGGATGCTGTCTTGCAGCAGCTCGTTCGAGGCGCGCACCGCCTGGGGCACCATGATGCCCGTCGCCCAAATGTCAACCACGTTGCGCCCGGGTGAGTAGCCCGCCTCGTGGCTGCGATCCAGTAGCGTGTACGCGCCAGAAAGGACGTCACGGCGGAGCCGCTCCCGATCGTCCGTAGGGAGCAGACTCTGATCGACTGGCGCGGTCGAGAGACGGATGTATGCCGACACTGACTCATTGCCGGCGTGCAGCCGCCGCATCGCAGCCAGCAGGATCCACTCCAATTCCAAGCCGAAGCAAGGCTCGTAGTACGCAACGTTGGGCAGCGCTAGCCCGATATTTGGGGTGATCACGGATTGATGGACACCGCCTTCTGGCGCGAGCGTGACACCTGAAGGCGTACCGACGAGAATGAACCGGCCGCCGGAATAAACCGAATAGATATAAGCATCCAGCGCACGGGCGACAAATGGATCGTAGAGCGTGCCGATAGGCAGCAGGGGCTCTCCAATCATCTCGGCCGCGAGGCCGAGCTGACCGAGCATCATGAGCAGATTTGTCTCTGAAATGCCGAGTTCGATGTGCTGGCCTTTGCGGCTGCGCTGCCATCGAATGACCCGCGGGCCGAGGTTCAGAAAAGGATCGGACTCCTCGATGTCGGACCAGACTCCTATCTTATTAATCCAGCCGCCAAGATTTGTGGAGACGGAGACGTCCGGGCTCACGGTGACGACGCGGGCGGCGATATCCGGCGCGCGGCGGGCAAGACTCGTCAGGATCTGGCCGAAAGCGCGCTGCGTCGAGATGAGCCCGGCGTAGTGGTCGCCCAACTCATGGGGCACGTCGATCGACGACGGCGAAAGAGCGACTGGTGCAAAGAGCTCTTTCGCGCGGCGTCGGCACAGCTCCGCCTCCGGAGAATCGGCCGCAAACCCACCCCAAGGCTCCTGAGGGTCAACCCCTAGCTCCTCGGCCAACGAAGCGATCTCCTCGCTGCTAAGTAGAGCGGAGTGGTTCAACGGGTCGCCGGCGATGGGCAAGCCCCAGCCCTTGATGGTGTAGGCGAAGACAACCGCGGGCTCGCCCGACTGATCCGCCGCCGAAAAAGCTTCGCGCAGCACCTCGAAATCATGTCCGCCGAGATCCCTGAACAGGGGCAGGAGTTCTTCGTCTGAATAGCCGGCAGTAGGCTCGCCCAGCACTTCGCGCACGGTCCGGGCCGAGGCGCGCAATAGAAACTGATACTGCTCATTCGGCATCTCGTCGATCGCGCGGCGCAGCTCTTTGCCCCCTGGCCGCTTGAAGGCGGCTTGAAGCAGGCGGCCGTATTTGGCCTCAACAATCCTCCAGCCGTTCGCCCGAAACATCTCCTCGAGCTGCGTTACCCTGATGCCCGGCACGACTCTGTCCAGCGACTGGCGATTGAGATCAACCACCCAGAGCACGTTGTCCAGTTGGGCGAGTAACGGCTCTGCTGCTGCTTCCCAGATCGAGCCCTCGTCGAGTTCGGCATCGCCGACCAGCGATATAAAGCGCCGCTGTTCGCCGCCGCCGAAGTGTGCGGCCGCGTAGCGCTCTACCAGCGCCGCGAAGTTCGGTGCAACCGCGCCCAGTCCCACCGAGCCCATTGAGAAATCGACTGGATCGGGATCCTTGGTGCGACTGGGGTAGGCTTGCAGGCCGTGATACTCGCGCAAAGTCGTCAGGTAGCGCTGATCGAGATTGCCGAGCAGATAGTGGATCGCGTGCAGCACGGGCGATGCGTGGGGCTTGACTGCGATGCGATCGCCGCGCCGCATGAAGTCGAAGAAGAGGGCAGTCATGATGGTGACTACTGACGCGCTGGATGCCTGGTGCCCGCCTACCTTGATGCCGCCAGGCGCGGCTCGGAGCTTATTGGCGTGGTGGACCATGTAGGTGCTGAGCCATAGCAGACGCTTCTGGATGGCATCCAGCAGCCCGGTCTCGCAAGAGAAATGGACCGGCCGGGGCTTTGTCGAACCGCTGGAAAGAAGAGGCTTCATTAACAACCTCCCATTTCCCTTCGTCTAGCAGCTACTACAACCCGTACAGCGCCCGGGCATTGTCGCTCAGGATCTTGCGCTTCAGTTCGGGCGGCAGGTCTGTCCTCGCCTTGAAGATCTTGATGGCATCGACGTCGCTCGATGTGTCGGTGTGTCCGTAGTCCGTCCCGATGACCAGACAGTCCTCGCCGGCTTGCTGCACGATGTACGGTAGGTCATCGGAGTTCTCGCAGGTCACGAACATCCGGTAGTCGCGGACGCCGTTTTCGGGCCATTCGCGCCCCAATCCTTTGTAGCGGTTCTTGGCTTCGTGCACTACCCACGGCAGCCACTGCGCGCTCGCCTCGATGAATCCCCACCTGAGCTTGGGAAATGTCTGCGGTAGGTCGCTGAGCAGCAAGTCGTGAAAGCCGGCCACGGTGGGTATTCGGAAACGGTGGAACGCGGCCGCTGTGAAAATGCCATTGGCGATGTGAATAGCGATCGCCATATTGAGCCGGCTCGCCTCGTCGTAGATCGGATAGAAGTAGGGGTCCACGAGCAGGCGGTTGCCTTCGACCGGACGCATCAGCACGGCGCAAGCGCCGTTTTCTTTGCCGAAGCGGATCTGGTCGAGCGCATCCGTCATGCTCAGGGTCGGGGCCATGCAAGACCAGCGCAGGCGCCCCTTTCCCTGCCGCCAGATATCGGCTAGCCAGCGATTCCAGCTCTTGCACAGCGCCACTTCTACCTCCGGACGATCCGTCGCCTGTTCGATGAACATGGTGTTGTGCAGCACCTGGATGTCGATGCCGGTCCGGTCCATGTGCTCCAGGCGCAGCTCCACGTTGCCCAGCTCGCGGGACTCCTGTTGGTCGGCGAACTTACGGCCCGCCAGGCGGGAGCGTCTCTCCAGCTCGGCGGCTGAAAAGGCCGGAAAGCGAAACCCTCTCACCTTTCCATCGATGAGCCAGAACTGAAGCCTCACCCCAGCCTCTTCGGGGGCTTCGAGAGGCACAGGACGATACTGTCGCTCGGACGGATCCATGTAGTCCCAGGTGTGGGTGGACTCGACCACATGAGCGTCTGCATCGATGACCGGAGTCTTCGCATCTATATTAGAATTCATCTTAGCGTCCCTCCTTTTGCCGTAGGCGCCTACTATAACTCTTCGATCTGTCAACTCTCAAGTTCACCTCGGGCGTAGGGGCTTTTTAACCTTCTTTAATAAATGACCACGCTTCGGATCGATTCGCCCGCGTGCATCAGGTCGAATGCCTCATTGATTCTCTCAAGCGGCATGGTGTGAGTGATGAGATCGTCGATGTTGATCTTTTTTTCCATATATCCGTCGACGATCTTCGGGACGTCGGTCCGCCCCCTCGCGCCGCCGAATGCGGTGCCTTTCCATATCCGGCCGGTAATGAGCTGAAACGGCCGCGTCTTGATCTCCTGGCCTGCGCCGGCGACGCCGATAATCACCGAGACGCCCCAGCCGCGGTGGCAACACTCCAAGGCCTGGCGCATCACGTCAACGTTGCCGATGCACTCGAAGCTGTAGTCGGCGCCGCCGTCCGTAAGCTCGACGACATGCGCGACAAGATCACCTTTGACTTCTTTCGGGTTGACGAAGTGCGTCAAACCGAACTTGCGTGCGAGCGCCTCGCGCTTCGGATTGATGTCTACGCCGATGATCTTATTCGCGCCTACCAGGCGGGCGCCCTGGACGACGTTCAGACCGATGCCGCCGAGCCCGAACACCACGACATTCGACCCGGCCTCGACCTTCGCCGTGTTGATCACGGCACCCAGACCGGTGGTCACCCCGCAGCCGATGTAGCAGACCTTATCGAACGGCGCGTCCTCGCGGATCTTGGCCACGGCGATCTCCGGCAGCACCGTGTAATTCGCAAAGGTCGAGCAGCCCATGTAGTGGTGGATTTTCTCGCCGCCCAGCGAAAACCGGCTCGTGCCATCCGGCATCACGCCTTTTCCTTGTGTCGCGCGGATCGCCGTGCAGAGATTGGTTTTGCGCGACAGGCAGGCTTTGCACCTGCCACACTCGGGCGTGTAGAGCGGGATCACGTGATCGCCCTTGGCGACAGATGTCACGCCGCTGCCCACTTCGACGATGATTCCGGCCCCCTCATGACCAAATATGACCGGGAACAGCCCTTCGGGGTCGGCACCGGAGCGCGTGAACTCGTCGGTATGGCACACGCCGGTCGCCTTTAACTGGACCATCACCTCTCCCTCTTTGGGACCTTCCAGCTGTACGGTTTCAATCTTGAGAGGCTTACCGGGCTCGAATGCAACGGCCGCTCTTACGTCCATCGTTTGACCCTTTCTATGATGGCATCTCTTCTCGTAGGCTCTTCTTATAAGATCAGGACCGCACCTTCAAGGTGATCTAGCTTGTCGGTTGACGGGACTTAGCATAGAATCGGCCCCCATTCGCAAAAATCCAACGCAAATCGATGTTCACAATCTGGACTGCAGCAGCGCCAGCGCCCGGCTCCGATCGCAATCCCGCTTTGCTTGTCGTCGGCAGTGGGCTGCGGGCAGCCCTCTTTCCGATTCCCGTCATCACCCTCTTCTGGAAAGAGGAGATCGGGATGTCGCTCGCGGACATCATGTGGCTCCAGGCCATCTTCGGCGCCACAACCGTCATGCTCGAGTTTCCTTCCGGCTATGTTGCCGACCGTCTGGGCTATCGTCGTTCGCTTCTCACGGGGGCGCTGTTTTGGCTTATAGGGTGGGTCGCTTACGCGCTGGGGACAACGTTCGGCGGCATGGTGGTCGCCGAGGTGCTCCTCGGCATCGGACTGGCCTTTACCTCGGGAGCGGACAGCGCGCTGCTTTTCGTCTCACTTGAGGCAAAGAGGGACGTGGCGCGGTACCGCCAGTGGGAAGGGCGAGTCCGAGCCGCGGCACAGGCGAGCGAGGCCATCTCTTCAGGCGTGGGCGGTTGGCTCTATAGCATCGCGCCGCGTCTCCCGTTCTGGTCCCAGGTGCCGGTCGCCGTGGCCGGCCTCGTGGCGGTAGCGGCCATGCGCGAAGCGCCGCCAGTGGCGGCGGCGGAACGGATGACTCATCTCGCCCGCGCCTGGCACATCGTGCGCCACGCTCTGCTACAGCACGCGCGCCTGCGGTGCGCCATGACCTTGTCGGTCGCCCTCGGAATATCCACCTACGTCGCCGTTTGGCTGATCCAGCCTTGGATGCAGCGGCGGGGCATTCCTCCCGCTTGGTTTGGCTTGCTCTGGGCTGCGGCGCACCTCTGGCTCGCCGCCGTTTCACTGGTGAGCGCGCGCGTGGCTCAGACTTTTGGGCTCATGCCAACCTTGCTCGGTTGCTGTGTCCTCGCAGGCGTGAGTTATCTGGTGCTCGCCTTCAGCTCCTCGCCGCTCGCGGTGGTTTTTTACCTCGGGTTCATGATCGTGCGTGGACTTCAGGGGCCGCTGCTCGCCGGCGTATTGCAGGCGGATACGCCGCCCGAGGATCGCGCGAGCGT
>VBLN01000038.1:24826-29370 GCA_005878685.1 Deltaproteobacteria bacterium
TTTCTTGTTGACAGACGTTCTGCAGGGGTGCTAAGAGGCCAACAGCCTATCCTAGATGGCTCTACATCTTGGTTTGGCATCCACGTCGGGGGAATTGACATGGTGTTCCGTGCCGACAAATATGGTCGAGCGCTGCGGGTTATCGGGCAGGACCTAGAGGAACTGCATTTGATAGCCTTCAACATAAAGACCAAAGGGAAGGGATACGTTATCCAGGGATACGCTGAGGAGTTTGAGCGCGTCGAGTTCCAGTACAAGAGTGAAGATGTAGAGCGTGTCAATCGGGAGCGCCAGCGAATGCGCAGCGGGGCGCCCAGGATGCCCGACTTCAGGAGATTGTCCCAACTCCTGCGTGCCGTTGGTAGCTATATCGAAAGCAAAAATGGCCGCCTTCGAGGGATTTCAAAGCAACCAAAAAGTGTGCCGCTGTTCGTCATCCAATACGACAGCGGAAAACGCCGCCAGGAGGAAGCATACCCCGCCTCTGCCCTCCAAGATCTTGGCCTCCGGATGTACAAGCGCCGAAAAAGGGTCGAGCCCTAAAAAATAGCTCTTGGCTTTCCGTCCCGGAGCAAAAAGCCGATGCCTCCTATCGAGCAGATTAAGCTCAAACGTGCCGGTACGGGCTTACGCGCCTGTGATCCCGATCGAGCCTGGCATGGGTTTACGTTGTTCGCGCCACTGACAGGCGGAGGCAGTGTCTATCTTATCGACCTTGAGGGCAATGTCGTCCAGGCTTGTACGGTTACCTGACCGAACGGGGGACTCTCTACTACAATGGCAAAATCATCGGGGATTCCGCGCGCTTCATCAGTCAGAGACCTTGGCAAGGCGGCGCCGCGCTTGAAGTTGACTGGCACGGGCGTGTCCTCTGGGAGGTGCGCCATACGGACCACCATCACGACGGCATACGACTACGAAACGGCAACGTGCTGCTGCTTTGCTTAGCCCAACTCCCACGGGATCTCGTGCCGAAGGTCAGAGGGGGAATGCCAGGCACGGAACACAACGGGGAGATGTACGGAGATTATCTGGTGGAGATAACAACTGGCGGGCGGGTGGTTTGGGAGTGGCGCAGCTGGGAGCATCTTAATCCGGAGATGGATCGCATCACGGAGGTCCAAGAGCGACGGGAAGAGTGGACGCACGGGAACGGTATCGCGGAGTTGCCCAATGGCAACATCGTCGTGAGCTTTCGCACTATCTCAACCATTATTATCATCGAACGGCAGAGCGGAAAAATTATATGGAAGCTCGGTGCTCCCCCCTTATCCGGTCAACACGCCCCAACGCCGTTGCCCAACGGCAACCTGCTCATCTTCGACAATGGCCCGCACCGCCTGGATCATCCATTGCCATTTTCCCGCGTCATCGAGGTCGAGCTGGCAACAAAGCAAATCGTTTGGAAGTACCAGGAGAGACGGGAGAGTGATTTCTTCAGCCCCAGGATCTCAAACGCGCAGCGGTTACTCAATGGCAACACGCTGGTCTGCGAGGGAGATTTTGGCCGGCTCTTTGAGGTGACGGCTGATGGTGAGATGGTCTGGGAATTTGTCAATCCTTATTTTGGGGAAGGGCCAAACGGGCCAAATAATCGGCTGTTCCGTGCGTACAGATATAGCGCGGAGGAAATTGCCAAGCTGAAGCGATAGGAAGGGGCCTATGAGAATTATTTGGGCTTCGCTCATTATCCTTCTTCTCCACAGTTCCGTCCAGGCAGCAGATAAGATCAGAATCGGATTTCCGGACCTGGCCGCTTCATTTCTCTCTTTGCCTTTGGGGCAGAAGAGAGGCTTCTTTCAAGAAGAAGGACTGCAAGCGGAGTTCATCCGGATCAATCCCACCGTCGCGCTGGCGGCGTTAGCCAGCGGAGAAATGGACTACTATACGGTGATCGGTCCGGCGGTCGCCGCAGCGATCCGGGGATTGCCGGTCAAGGTTGTCGCCTGTTACATGCCCAGGGCCCCCATTGCGCTCATCGCCCGACCTGAGTTTAAATCGGTGCAGGAGCTTAGGGGTAAGACCGTTGGGCTGAACATCTTGGGCGGCGCTCTGAAAGTCACAGCAAGGTTGATATTTAGGCATTTTGGTCTTGACCCGGACAAGGAGATAAAGTTCCTGGCCAATGGCCCTCTGGAAGCTCGGTTTGCCGCTGTGAGCAAAGGGTTGACTGCTGGCACTTTGGGTTCTCCACCATCGGATTTTCTAGGGAAGAAGATGGGATTTGTTGTCCTTGCGAGAGCCCACGAACTCTTCAGTTATCCGGTGAGCGGCCTGGTGGCGAGCGCAAAGAAGATTAAGGAAAAACCTGATGAAATGAAGCGGGCCATCAAGGCAGGAATTAAAGCCAACGGCTATATCCGTCAGAATCGCGACGGCACAGTTCCTGTAATGGTCGAGTGGCTGAAAATCGATAAAGAGATGGCTGCGGCCACGTATGAGTCCATAGTGAAAGTTTTCAATGAGGATGGGGGTCTACCCGAGAACGGGATCCGCCTCTTGATTGAAGAGGGGAAAAGGCAGGCCAAGGTGGAACGCGAAGTGTCTGCTGCGGAAGTGGCGGATCTCTCGATTCTTAAAGAAGCGCAAAAGGCGCTTGGGATTAGAGAGAGATGACTTTCGCGGATCAGAAGAGACTTCTAGCGCCGTTCGTATAGGAGATCAAAATGAAGCGACCCGTTGTGACTGACAGCGTCGAGATTCTTAACCGCGAGCTGGCGCAAAAGAATCTTGGAGGGCATTGGCAGTTGGGTCTTGAAAGTTACCTTTCCTACCCCAAAACCACTGTTCAGCCGTGCCTGTGGAAATGGAAGGACGTTTACGGAAGCCTTATGCGAGCGGGAGAAGTCGTGAGCATGGAAGATGCCGAACGACGAACGGTTCGTCTGTTAAATCCTGCGCTTAAGGAGCGGCAGGCCACCACCCATACCATTCAGTTTTCGTTTCAGTACGTGAAGACAGGGGAACGCGCCCGGCCGCATCGGCACACCGCCGCCGCCTTCCGCTTCATCCTCAAGGGGAGTGGCGCCTATACCACGGTCAATGGCCAGAAGTGCGTGATGGAGGAAGGCGATCTTATCTTGACGCCGCGGCTGACCTGGCATGACCACACGAACGACTCGGGCAAACCGATCATCTGGCTCGACGGGCTCGACATCCCGCTGGTCCAATCCCTCCAGCAGCTCGCTTTCGAGCCCTATCCTCAGGAGGCTCAGCCGATTCAGAAAATCAGCGGGGAGGTGGCCCCTTTCTATGATCATGCTCGACTCACTCAAGCGCCGGTGGCGGAATTCTTTCACTACAAGTGGCGTGATACGGATCGGATTCTAAGAGCCTTGGTCGAGACCGTTGCTCCAGATCGCTTCGGCGGATATCTTTTGGAATTTCGCAATCCCATGACAGGCGGTCCCACCATGCCGACGATCCAATGTGCTCTTGAGCTTCTGCGACCGGGTCAGGAAACGGAGGCGCATCGGCATACAAGCACGGTGATCTATCACGCGTTCCGCGGCAAGGGCTCGAGCTTCGTCGGTGATGAGCGGTTCGATTGGGAGGAGGGCGATTCTTTCGTCGTGCCCCTTTGGCATCCACATCGCCACCTCAATCGCTCGTCATCGGAGGAGGCGATCCTTTTCTCCATGAGCGACGCCCCGGTGCTGAAATCTCTTGATCTGTATCGTGCGGAGCCCGTGGGGGGATAAAAAAACTAGCTCTTCTTGGTCGGGATTTTAGTCGAACGGTTGGAAGAAAAGATGAAGACTTATCGGATCGCCGTGATCGCCGGCGACGGGATCGGCAAGGAGGTCGTGCCCGAAGGGCTGCGCGTCCTCGAAGCAGCGGGGCGCAAATTCGACATCGCATTCAAGTGGGATGAGTTTCCCTGGAGCTGCGAGTATCGGGCGAAGCATGGCCGGATGATTCCGGAGGACGGGCTCCCGACGATCCGGCACCACGACGCGATCTTCTTCGGCGCGTGCGGTTTTCCCGGCGTTCCAGACCATATCTCGCTATGGGAGCTGTTGATTCCGATGCGCCGGCAGTTCGATCTCTATGTCAACTTACGGCCCGTTCGGCTCATGCCGGGGATCAAGTCGCCGCTCGCGGGACGGAACGTCGGCGACATCGACTTCCTGGTCGTGCGCGAGAACACGGAGGGCGAATATTCTTCGATCGGCGGCCGAATCTTCGAGGGCACGGCGCGGGAGACCGTCGTGCAGACCGCGACCTTTACGCGCCACGGCGTCGATCGTATTCTTCAATACGCTTTCGAGCTGGCGCGGCGGAGAGCCAAAAAACATCTGACCTCGGCGACGAAGTCAAACGGCATTACCATTACGATGCCCTACTGGGACGAGCGCGTGCGGGCGATGGCGGCGAGCTACCCCGACGTCAAGTGGGATCAATACCACATCGATATCCTGACGGCGCATTTCGTGCAGCATCCCGACTGGTTCGATGTCGTGGTGGCCTCCAATCTTTTCGGCGACATCCTCTCCGACCTCGGCCCGGCCTGCACCGGCACCATCGGCATCGCGCCGTCGGCC
>VBLN01000038.1:29464-35113 GCA_005878685.1 Deltaproteobacteria bacterium
GATCGGCCAGATCTGGTCGGGCGCGATGATGCTCGAACATCTCGGTCACGGAGATGCTGCTAAGGCGATCGTGAAGGGGATCGAGACGGTGCTTGCCGAGGGTCCGCGCACGCACGACATCGGCGGCACGGCGAGCACGGATGATGTCGGGAAGGCGATCGCGGCAGCGATTTGACGCTGTTATTCCGATTTCTCTTCAGCGAAGGAAAAATGGCCAACCGGTTTTTGGTCGCTACTTTGGCCTTGGCCTTCTTGGCCATGCCCCTGGTCTCCCCCACGATGGCTCAGGTCAAGATTACCATCGGCCATGCGGCCATCAGCCCGAGGATTATTCCGCTGGTGATCGCGCAAGAGCAGGGGCTGTTCGCCAGACATGGCATCGAGTCCAGTCTCGTTCTCATAAAGGGCGCGCCCACCTTGGTTGCGAGCCTGATCTCCGGTGACATTGACCTCGGCTACACGGGCGGCCCCGCAGTTCTGGGAGCTGCCTCCCAAGGGGCAACCTTCAAGATTCTCGCCTCCGTCTCGAACAGGCTCACCCACACCTTAATTGCCAGTCCGAACATCAAGAAGGCAGAAGAGTTACGAGGCAAGAGATTCGGCATCCAGAGCATCGGCGGCAGCACCTGGATGCACACGATGCTTGGCCTGGAATACCTGGCCCTCGATCCCAAACGGGATCATCTAAGCCTCCTCATCATCGGCGATTCGGTGCTGATCGGCCAGGCGCTGGAGGCCGGCAGGATCGACGCCGCGGTTCTCGACGGCGTCCTTGTCCGCAGGCTAAAGACCAAGGGCTTCTCCGTGATCGCGGAACTGCAACCCGCCAATATTCCCATGCTCAACCAGGGAATCGTCGTCACGCAAGCTTATTTGCGAAGGCGCTCAGAGATCGTGGAGAAGGTTCTGATGGCGGTGGTCGAGAGTCTTGCTTTCAGCCTCGCTCGAATGAACAAGCCGGTCGTTCTCAAGACCATGATGCGACGCTTTCAGATCAGCGATCCGGACGTGGCCGAGGAAGGTTACCAGGACTATTTGACCAGCGTTGAGCGAAAACCTTACCCTTCGCTGGAAGCGATGCGCAACATTCAGAGGCTCATGGCTATGCACAATCCCAAGGCGGCCAGCGTCAAAGTTGAAGAGCTCATCGACAACCGTTTCATCCGCAAATTGGACGACAGCGGCTTCATTGAAAAGGTGGGCGCCAGCTACGGGCTAAAATAGGCGAGAGGCGCGAGGCTGGAGGCACAACGAAATGAGGAGAGTCGTCCCAGTGCAGAGTAATGACCTTAAGGGACAAGGTTCAGATTAACCGTCCTCCCGAAAGGGTCTGGCCTTTCGTCGAAGATCCGGAGCGCATGAAATTGTGGAACCCGAAAATCCAGAAAATCACGCCCATTTCTTGGGGCGATCGAGATATAGGCTTTACATATCGCATAACGTATGTCATGGGAAAAAAAGCAAGTGAGTTCTTGGCTGAGGTCGTGGAGTACCGCAAGCCGGAAAAACTCGTTATCCGCCTCACTGAGGGCAGGCTTGCTTGGGGCGAATACGTCAGCGAGGTTTATGAGTTGTCGAGAACCAAAGATGGAACGCTGCTGGAGCAAAGAATCGAGATCCCTAACTCAGGAATTAATATTTTCCTTAGATTGTTGATCGCCTTCGTCCTTCGTTTCGGCAGCCTAACCGGAAGGAAATATTTAGAGAGACTCAAGGAGTTAGCTGAGGCTCCCTCTTAGACCAGATTGATATGAGTCGCTTTTTCTGTTGAAGCAAGTCCTGGACCTGGCTTATTTAAACAGGCAAACGGACTAACCAATGGCTAAATGGGTGTTGGAACCCGGGCATACAGCAGCGGAGTTCTCGGCGCGGCACATGATGGTGACCAACGTGCGCGGTCACTTCAAGAACGTCAGAGGCGCGATCACTTTCGATCCTGCGAACCGGCGCGATGCTTCAGTCGAAGTGACGATCGATGCTGCCGGAATCTGGACCGGAGAGCCGGAATCACCCCACGATCACCTTTAAAGGCAACGAGGTCCAGCTTGTCGGCGAAAACGAGGCAAAGCTGACTGGTGATCTGACGATTCGAGGAGTCACCCGCAAAGCAACGCTCGACGTGCGTTATCTCGGTCAGTGGCAAACTCCCTGGTGGGAGGACGGCGTGGACAAGGGCCCCAAGACCCGGGCAGGCTTCGTTGCAACCACGACAATCAACCGGCACGACTTCGGCGTGAGTTGGAACGCGCCTCTAGAGAAGGACGGGGTCGTTGTCGGCAGTGCCATCGAGATCACAATCGACGCCGAGGCGATCCTGGAAAATCCCTGAGTGCCGCCTTGTCGCTTAACACAATCAGGAATCCCGCACGACCTTTCTGTTCGCCGCCCGTGCCATTATTGGCAACGTTTTCTGGATGTCCGATTTCTAGAAGAGCTTGATCGATCCGGCTATGTCGAATAACTTAATAAAAACTTATGGCGAGGAAGAAGAGTGCGGGCATATTGTTGTACCGGCTTCGAGAGTCCGGGCTTGAGGTTTTCCTCGTGCATCCGGGTGGCCCCTTTTGGACAAAAAAGGATGACGGAGCGTGGTCTATACCCAAGGGGGAATTTGAAGAGGGCGAAGATCCGCTGAACGCAGCGAAGCGGGAATTTCATCGCCCTTAACCCGCTTAAGCAGCCCGGTGGCAAGCTTATCTATGCGTGGGGGGTTAAAGGCGATTGCGCTGCGGAGTCGATCAAGAGCAACCTGTTCTCGATGGAATGGCCGCCACACTCGGGTAGGCGCGAGGAGTTCCCCGAGGTGGATCGGGCCGGATGGTTTACGCTCGAAGTCGCAAAAAAGAAAATTTTGAAGGGTCAGGTAGGCCTTCTGGAAGAACTGCTTAATGCACGAAAACGTGCTGGATAAGACTAGCAGGGACTTTCGCACTTTTCGTCCTTTGCAGATTTGACTTCTCTCTGGCGGGAGCGAAGCACGGGCTTTGGTATGGCCGTTCGGTGCTTCGCTGCTATCAGCCGAACTGGTTAGGACAATAAGTAAGAATTAGGCATCTTCCCAACAAATCAAAGCGTAGGGATTACCTCCACCTGCAAAAGCCAAAAGGTTTTGAGGTTTTGTCTTTGTTTCATTCCCTTTTTCCTGTAGGGATTTCCTCCAGGCAGGAAAGCCGTGCAAACCTAATCACCTTCGGAAAAATCCCTCAGAATTAATAAGTTATATCAACTCCGTTGTTATTTGGTACGTCCCTTGCGTCAGATTTTGGCAGAGGTAATTAAGCCTATCCAAAAAGTCATCCGGCATAGCCGTCATTTTTTTCTTGGTTCTGAATGGACAACAAGAGGAAAATTTCGGCCGCAAAATAAATCTCATTAACAAAAAAAGGTTGAAAGGAGCGAATATGAAATCAAAAACACATTTTATTACTACCTTGCTTTTGGCTGTTTCTCTCTTAGCAAGCGTTGGCTGTTCCGCGCCGCTCAGCACGCGGGAACAGGGTGGGCTTGTCGGCGCGGGTTTAGGGGCTGGAACCGGAGCTATCATTGGTAGCACGGTGGGCCACGCGGCTGTCGGGGCACTTATTGGAGGACCTGTCGGGTTGATTGCTGGCGCCCTAATCGGTGACCAACTCATGGGGCAGGAAAGCAGGCGCAGATAAACCAGAACCAGAGTGAGCTGGAACGACTCAGGAGGGAAAACCAACGACTGAGAGCGCAATCGGGCGAAAGATAACTTCAGGCATCGTGATGCTGGGCGATGAACGCTCTAGTCATGCGCCATCACTGTAATGCTAGGGCAACCTCGGGGATTAATGGAAAGGGGCCAGACAATGTGGACCTGGAAAAACATGGTAGTTCTTAACAGTCTTATTGTCTTCCTGATTGTCTTAGCACCTTCTAAAACAGAGGGGAACGAAGAGAATGCTCCATATGGCGTCTCTTTGTTGAGGACATCGGCCAAGGACCCTTCTAGTTTTCTCAAAGATTTTGCGTTCGTTCCTGGCAGCGCCGTCCTGATTGAACATCAGTACATCTTGGCGTTGTACGAGAACTCAGAGAGGGAGCTCTATGCTCTCGCGGTGTTTACTGCGAATTGCGACCCGGAAGGCTGTGCCATCGAAGACCTTGTCGTCTACTCTATCTTTGACGCCCGCGGTCAAGATATCCGGCTAGCAAATAACCGACAGATTGCGGATCGAGGGTGACCACAAGTGCTTGCTGGTGCGGGCATCGATAACGAGGGAAAAAGATGAGAAGTCACAAAACCAGATATGCCGCTCTGTTTCTTTCGGTTCTTTATTTTTTGATCTCTTCTCCTTTGAAGGCAGGAGTCCCTACGGAACAAGTCCAAACTACTGTTGACAAGGTTCTTAACATTCTCCAAGACCCCCAGCTAAAGCCTGAAAACAAAAAGGAGGAGCGCAGAAGCCAATTGCGCGAAGTAATCGCCCCAAGATTCGACTTCAATGAGATGGCCAAACGCTCCCTGGGAACGCACTGGCAGCGTGTCACTCCCAACAACCAACAGGAGTTTGTGAAACTCTTTGCCGATCTTTTGGAAAAGAGCTATGTGGACAAAATCGCTTCCTACAGTGGCGAAAAGGTTCGCTATACACGCGAGAACCAGGATAGAGACTACGCCGAAGTGGATACGAAGATTGTCAATAAGAAGGGAGAGGAGTTCTCAGTCAACTACAAGCTGCATTCCGCCAGTGGCCAGTGGAAGGCCTACGACGTCGTGATTGAAAACATCAGTCTCGTCAACAACTATCGCTCTCAGTTCAACCGTGTGATCGCGGATTCTTCCTTCGAAGAGCTCCTTCGCAGGTTGAGAGAAAAACAGTTCGAGGCACCCGGGAAGGGGAAAAAGAGCGAAAAGTCTTAATCCCAGGAGGGAATTATAGGTAAAGTAGCTACGTGGAGGCGGGATAGGTCTTGTTTTCTAGAAAGGGTATAGAGTTCACCAGGGAGACGATCAATCGTAAGGAGGCTTTATGATGAACAAAATAATACTGTGGGATCTCATGCCCGCCGCGCTGATAGGCTTGTTGTCCTTTTGCTTTGCACCTGCAGCCTATGCCCAACAGCCACCTGCGCAGCAAGGATCTGGTCAGCAGGTGAAGGTCAACGACAAGGAGCTCAGAGCCTTTGCCAAAGCCTATGTGGAATTCCACAAAATACGTCAGCGTTATGAGCCCCCTCTGAGCAATGTCAAGGATCCTGCAGTGAAAGAAAAACTTCAACGGGAAGGCAACTCGAAGGTGAAAGCGGCCGTTGAGAAACAAGGGCTCACCGTTGATAGGTACAATAGGATCTTCGCGGCCGTCAACGCCGACGAGGAACTGCGCAAAAAAGCTCTCAAGGTGATCAACGAGGAGCGAAAGAAATCCTAGTGGCTGTTGTTTGTAACTGGGGAGCATCTGGACGTGGAGCTGGAACTGATGAGAGAGAACGGAGGCAACAAAATGAACACCACCCGAAAATTCATGGGTAAAGCTCCCGTGCTCTTACTGGCAAGGACGCTTTTTATCGCGGGCTGTGCTGGTGGACCTCTCACAACGCGCGAGAAGGGAGCTGGAATAGGCGCGCTTGGAGGCGCCGCGGCGGGAAGGATCATTGGTAATGCCGTGGGTCATCCGGCTGCAGGCG
>VBLN01000038.1:35166-38398 GCA_005878685.1 Deltaproteobacteria bacterium
AACTATAGACAGGACCGTCAGATTCGCAGGCAACAATCCGAGATCGACCGCCAGCGCGATGATGTCGAACGGTTAAGGCGACGCGGCGAATACTAGTTTCCGGCCGGTGTTGTCTCTCTAACTATAGAAGAAAGCAGGCGCCGATTTAAAACGCAAAGGCCCGGAGCTCCAACGAGCTCGGGCCTTTGTGCTTCTTGTTCAGCGCTTGGTCAAGACTGAAAGCTTAGCTTCCGTGCCAACTCTTGGTGCGCGTCTGCAGCACGGGCTTATTTTTTTCCTAACGCCTCGGGATTCACCACGTTAATGGGCTTGCCCTGAGCGTAAGCAACGATCTGCTCAACGGCATCGCCGTAGTAAGATTCATAGCTATCGCGCTCGACGTAGCCTAGGTGAGGCGTGCAGATGGCGTTGTCCATTTTGAGCAGCGGGTGGGCGGCGCCGATGACCGGCTCGTCTTCAAAGACATCGACCGCCGCAAAGCCCGGACGCCCGGCCTTGAGCGCGTCCACGAGCGCGCCCTCGGCGATAAGCCCGGCGCGGCTCGTATTGACAATCAGTGCCGTCGACTTCATCAGATCGAGGTCGTTACGGGTCACGATGCCGCGCGTCTCCTTGCTGAGCGGCAGATGCAGGCTCACGATGTCCGAGTCGCGGAAAAAGGATTCGCGGCTCGCCGCAACCTCGTATCCGGCCGCTCGCGCGCGCGTCGTCGATCCTTCCCGGCCCCAGCAGATCACGCGCGCCCCGAAGGCGCGCCCGACGCCCGCAACCATACCGCCGATTCGGCCCAGGGCGTAAATGCCGAGCGTCTTGCCTTGCACGGCTGTGCCGATCGTCGATTGCCAGTGTCCCTCTCGCAATCGCTGTACCTCGTACGGGATGTGCCGCAGCGCGGCCAGTATCAGTCCCCAGGTAAGCTCCGCCGTGGTATGCGGTCTGCCGGCCCCGCCAGCCGAGACCACAACCCCGTGCCGGGTGCAGGCCTCGATGTCGATATGCGCGGTCGCGCGCCCGGTCTGGCTTACGAGCTTGAGCTTGGGCAGACGCTCGATCACGGCGCTTGGAAAGCGAGAGCGCTGCTGGGTGAGCAACACCGCTTCGGCGTCTTTCAACCGATCGGCGAGCCGGACGGGATCTTTCTCGGTGTCGTTGTAGACGATCACGTCGTGATCCTTCAGCTTCGCGTAACACTTCAGGGTCCGGAACGCATCCTGATAGTCGTCGATCACTGCAATCTTCATGGCGCTTCTCCTTCCTGAGGGTAACGGGCAGCGTGAATTACGGATTCGAGGGAAAAACTACTGGCAATCGTGGCGTGATGTCAAACTGGAGATGGGATGACTAACAAAGAAAGGGAACGGACGATACCGGCATTGGTTCAGCTTCAGGTCGAGAATCCCGGGGCTGTTCCCTTAATCCGAGATGTCCAGCAGCACTCCGTCGGGATCGGATAGGGTGTGCTTTCCGATCGGGCAAGCTTGCAGATCTTTCTCTATTGCGGCTCCCTGAACTCCCACGGCGATTTTTTTCGGCGCGGATTCGGGAAAATTCGTCGCGATCTCGTCCAGCTCCTTCTTGGCTTTTTCCAAACTCTCCACTTTAAAGCCGATGTGATCGAGGCCTTGCCTTAAGCTTCTATAAAATCCGTTGTGGCAGGGGCGGATGACAAGCCGCACCAGGCCGTCGGTAAGGGTGATCGATCCATCTTCCGCGGCCTCTTCGACCCCTCGGAGCTCCAGGACCTTGGTATAAAATTCGGCCACGACCCCGGGCTTTGCGGCCCGGATCGCAATATGGTTGAGCCATCGCGGTTGCTCCCACCCGTTCTCCAGATATCCCTCTCTCACGTTGGACATCCCTTTCTGCGATAAGTCGAACTGAGTCCCGGCGGGATCCTGCGCTCGTATACCCGCGAAGGGCACATAGCTCAGCGCGTTGGTCACTAGAATTTCCGGATAGTCCCGCTTCATCCTGTCGAGCACTTGCTTGACGTCCTCCACCTCAAAGCCGAAGTGGTCGAGGCCCTGCTGGCTTCCGGGCCGCTTTGCCAAAAGGGCCATGCCGATGACGCCGTCGCTGATATGTCCCCGACTGGGATTGGCTTTGCCGGTCTCGTCTACCATTCCGGTCGTGATCTGCTTCATGCCAAAAATGGTCTGGTAGAACTTGACCTCTTTGTCATAGTGTTCCGTATGGGCGGCAACGTGCCTGATCTTGGCGAGCATTTAAATTCTCCTTTCCCAGTCAGATGGTTGCTTTAAGAAACAACTTTGCTTGTAGGTCACACCCTGCGCTTTGTCAAGCTTCGCCCCCACACCTCATTACTCAGTACTCGTTACTCATTACTAACTATTGTCGATTGACGCGGCTTGGCCACCTTGCTAGGCTCCGCGCTTGCGAGCAAAGGATCCCGGCGTCAGAACATCTCGACGGAGTATCGCCATGAAGAAAACAGTTATCGGCATTGTTACGCTGTTTTCTCTGATCCTCGCCTCTTCGCCGGCTCTGGCGCAGCTCAAAAAGATACGCTTTTCGGTGACCTCCGTTGCTGTCACCGACTTGCAGTTCAGAATAGCCCAGCTTAAAGGCTTCTATCGTGAAGAAGGACTGGATCTCGAAACAATCCTCATACGAGGAGCGGTCGGGATGCAGGCCCTTCTTGGCGGCTCGGTCGATTACGCGTCGGCCGCTGGAGCGCTCATCGCCGCCGCAGCTCGCGGTGCGCCTGTGAGGCTTGTTCTGGTCGTCAACTCAAAACCGCAATTCGATCTCGTAGCCCAGCCGGAAATAAAATCGATCCAGCAGCTCAAGGGCAAGCTCATAGGAATCTCCTCCCGCGGCGGCGCGGTGGATCTGCTGACACAACTCATCCTCACTCAAAATCGCCTCACGCCGAACAAAGACGCAACCCTTTTGGTCATAGGCTCCCCGGAAGAACTCGCGCTAGCTCTCAAAACCGGGCGCATCGCAGCGTGTCTTCTCACGCCGCCGAGACAGCTTATCCTATATCGCGAAGGCTTCAGCAAGCTCGCCTATTCGGGCGACTACCTGACTACTTATCCGACAGGAGGTATCGGGGCGACGGAGGAAAAGATCAGAACGAATCCATCCGAGGTCCTCGGCTTTGTCAGGGCCAGCCTGAAGGGACTCCAGTTCTATACGCAGAATCGCGCGGAATCCATTGCGATCATTTCGAGCTATCTCGGCCTCAAGGACCCATCGCTTGCTGGAG
>VBLN01000038.1:38448-49330 GCA_005878685.1 Deltaproteobacteria bacterium
TTTACGAAGAAGAGTTTAGGGGTTACAAAAGAGATTCCCGCGAGTCAGGTGTTTGACTTCAGCTTCGTCGAAAAAGCCATGGGCAGAAGCAAGAATTAGATGAAGTAAAGGAGAGTTTTACTGTAGGGAATTTCCTTCAGATCCGAAACCTTCCAAACTAATCATCTTCCAAAAAAGTCCTTTCGGGATCAATAGGTTATACCAATTTTGTGGTCATTTGGCCCACCCCTTGCGTATTGGGTAGGAGCCAAATCAAGCCCACTAAAAGAAAGTCCCACATAGCCGGAATTTTTCTAACCTATTCGCTATCTCATAAAAAAGAATTGAAAGGAGCAAAAATGAAATCAAAAACACAATGGATCATTGCCTTGCTCTTGGCCGTAACCCTCTTAGGCAGCATTGGCTGTTCCGCGCCGCTCAGCACGCGGGAGCAGGGTGGACTGATCGGTGCCGGCCTGGGTGCTGGAACCGGAGCTATCATCGGGAGCACGGTAGGCCATGCGGCTGTCGGGGCGCTTATTGGAGGACCTATCGGGTTGGTTGCTGGCGGCCTGATCGGCGACCAGCTCATGGGGCAGGAAAGAGTGCAGGATGATCAGCAGCGGCAGATTGACCAGAACCGGAGTGAGGTGGAGCGGCTCAGGCGCGAGAATGAACGCCTCAGACAGCAATCGGGCGAAAGATAACCTCAGCCCATCGTGATGCTAGACGCGATGGACGCTGTAATCATGCGTCATCCGCATAGCGCTGGGAAGGGTATCGTCTATGAGAACTATGAAAAGGAACCGGACAATGCGGCTAGGGAAGATCATCCATCTCTGGAAAAACATGGCAGTTCTTATCAGTGACGAATCCATCAGATGTCTTTTTGTTGAGGACCGCGGGCAAGGACCCTTCTAGTTTTCTGAAAAATTTTGCCTTTGTTCCTGGCAGCGCGGTCCTGGTTGAACGTCAGTACATCTTGGCGCTGTACGAGAACTCGGAGAAGGAGCTATATGCACTCGCGGTATTTACTGCCGACTGCAATCCAGAAGGTTGCGCGATCGAAGAGCTTGTCATCTACTCTATATTTGACGCTCAGGGTCAAGATATCCGGCTGGCGAATAACCTCCAGATAGAAAGCCGGAAGATTCGACCAGAGGCCTTTCTATCCTGACGTAGTCCAGAGCCGCGAGGAAGAGGTGACTCATGAATCTTCAGAAATACCAACCATGGATGAAATTTCCCTCAAGCAGGAGCAACCGATTTGGATGCAGCAATTGTATTTATATCTGATCGACATGGCCGTCATGATGGTAGGCGCGTGGGTCTTCCTTTTTGTCGGACATTTTATTCTCAAGATACTGATTGTGGGTCGAGGGTGATCACAAGCGCTCGCACAGTGGAAGACTAATCAGTCAGGAGGTTTTTATGATGAGGAAAATTGTCCTGCGCGCCGTGGCGCTGATAGGCTTGTTGCCCTTTTACTTTGCACCTGTAGCCTATGCCCAACAGCAACCCGCGCAGCAAGGATCTGGTCAGCAGGTGAAGGTCAGCGACAAGGAGCTCAGAGCCTTTGCCAAAGCCTACGTGGAATTCCACAAGGTACGTCAGCGGTATGAGCCTGCTATGAAAAATGCCAACGACCCTGCAGAGAAAGAAAAGATTCAACAGGAAGGCAACTCAAAAGTGAAACAGGCGATTGAGAAACAAGGGCTCACCGTTGAAAGCTACAATAGGATCTTCGCGGCCGTCAACGCCAACGAGGAGCTGCGTAAAAAAGCCCTCAAGCTGGTCAACGAGGAGCGAAAGAGATCGTAGTGGCTGTTGCTTGTGACGGCGGAGCATCTGACCGCCGAGGTCGGAACTACGCCGCGCCTAGGGAATTCTCTTCCCCTCGCTATCGTAGACTTCTACCGCCCCGAATTTTTCCAGGATCGGCCTGATCTTACGGCCATCGCCAACCGCGACAATCTGCATCGCTTCCGGGTTCAGATATTTACCTGCGACGCGCTGGACGTCGTCCGCGGTCACCGCAGCGATCTTGGCGGGATAGTTGTCCCAGTAATCATCCGCTAGGTTGTAAAACTTGCGCGTGAGCGCGAAGCCGAGCACTCGGGCCGGTTGCTCAAGAGCAAGGGCAAAGCCCGCAACCACTGAGCGCTTCGTTTCCGCCAATTCCGCTTCGCCCACCTTGGATTCCTGGATGCGCCGGATCTCGTTGAAGAGCTCCGTGAGAGCGCCGTCGGTGACTTCGGTGCGCACATCCGCGCCGGCGCGCCACGGTCCCGGATATTGGAGCGCCGTAAAGCTACTGTAGGCGCCGTACGTGTAACCCTTTTCTTCGCGCAAGTTCAGGAAGAGCCGGGCCGCAGGGCCGCCGCCCAATAAATGATTCATGACGACCATCGGCACAAAGTCTTCGCTGCGGCGATCGATGGCGATATTTCCAACTGTCAAACTTGTCTGCACTGAGTCCGGCCGGTCTACCAGATAAACCTTCCGGGCAGAGGCAGGAACAGGATTGGGAGGGATCCTCTGACTGCCGCGCGCGCCGCGCCACTCCCCCAGCCACTTTTCTAACTTAGGAAGTAGCTCAGAAGGGGAGACATCGCCGGCAACGGCCAGCACGGAATTCTGGGGTGAATACCGTTCCCGGTGCCATTTTGTGAGCAGGTCCGGCGTTAGCGCGTTAATGGACTCGAGTGTGGCTGTCACGACGCCCGCCGGATGACCGCCAAAGAGGGCGCGGTTGAATCTCTCGCCGGCGAGGAACCCCGCCGATGCTCGTTGCTGGCGCAGTTGGACTTTAGCCCGCTCTTTGAGTTGGTTCAGCTCCGCGGCGGGAAAGCTGGGACGCAACAGGATATCCGAGGCTACGGCGAACCAGGCGTCAAAATTCTCGCTCAGACCGGAGGCGGTGAAGACGGTTTCGATTGAGCCGAAGCTTGCCCCTGCCCCTACCGACGCGCCAAGGCGGTCCAGTTCCTCGGCGATTTGTCTGCTGCTGCGCTTATGCGTGCCTTCGCGGAGCATCTGGGCCGTCGCCGAGGCCAAGCCTGACAAGTTGTCCGGTTCAAAGAGGGCTCCCGCGCGCCGCAGGTGCAGCTCTGCGAGGACGCTGGGTAGACGGTGGTCTTCCAGGATCAACACCGTAAGTCCGTTCGCGAGTTTGGCCTCGACCGGTTTAGGTAGGTGGACGCGCAGGGTTTCAGTCGAAAGCGGCGCTTTGTTCTTGCGCTCGACATTACTTGGGCGAACGCTCGAAGAATCCTCCTGGCCGGAGACGAACAGAGGTCGGGCGATCAGAGCTGCCATTGTCAACGCAAGCACCCCGCTTAGAAGGGATGAAGGATGGAAGCGGAAGCATGAAAGAATATTTCCAAGCGGCCTTTTGCTCATGTTTCATCCTTTAGTCGCTGCCTTGGATTTCGGCACGGTTGTCACCACAGTCCTGTTGCTCTCTCTTAGGTAGGTGTCGGCAACGCGCTGAAGGTCGGCCTTGGTTACCTGAGCGATTTTGTCGAGGGCAGTATTGATAAGGTCGGGGTCGTTGTAATAGACGGCATAATGGCCGAGGGCGTTGGCGCGAGAGAGGCTGCTGTAGAGTTCTTGGGCTTGCTGTCGCCTGAACTTCATTCGAACTTTATCTAGTTCCCAGTCGGCCGGCGGCTCTTTCTTCAGCCGTTCAATCTCTTCGTGGACGAACCTTTCGACCTCTTGCAGGCTCTTATCAGGGCGGACAACCAGAGAAATCCGGAACAAGGATGTCCCACGACGCTCATCCGGCGCGGCGGAAACGCTGACAACCAACTCAAGCTCTTTGACGAGTTTCTGATAGAGATGGGAGGACAAGTCGCCAGCCATAATATGTCCCAGCATTCTAAGCGCATACCAGTCAGGCGTATTTCCCTGTTTGATTTTGTAGGCGATATCGATGCGCGGCGCTTGGGCAAAGGCGTCCTCAAGGCTCTTGCGGCGCTCGCCGGTCTGCTCCGGCTCGGTCATATCGGGCACTGGAGGTGATGGCTGTGACGGAATGCTTTCAAAGTATCTTTTGATCAGCGCTAAAGCCGTCTCGGTCTGAAAATCGCCGACCAATGACAGCGTTGCATTGTTCGGCGCGTAGTAAGTCCGGAAGAAGGCGCGGGCGTCATCGATGCGGGCAGCGTTCAAATCCTCCATCGAGCCGATCGTGGAGTGTTTGTAGGCAAAATTGTCGTAGGCTGTGTCGAGAACGGTTTCGGCGGTTCTTCCGTAAGGTCGGTTGTCGTAGTTCAGTCGTCGTTCCTCCTGCACGGTGTGATGCTGGTTATCGAAATTGGCTTGCGTGACGTCGAGCGCGCGCATCCGGTCCGCCTCGAGAAAAATTCCTAGTTCCAGCTGGTTCGCGGGCAACGTTTCAAAATAGTTGGTCCGGTCGGCGTTGGTGGTGCCGTTGGCGCTGCCGCCATTGTTCAAAACCAAAATGAAATGCTCCCCCTTGCCAACGTTTGCCGATCCTTGAAACATCATATGCTCGAAGAGATGAGCGAAGCCGGTCCGACCCGGACGCTCATCACGGGATCCGACATTGTAAGTAACGCAGATGGAATAGGTTGGCGCCGCATGGTCCTCTGAAAGAATCACTCGAAGCCCGTTCTTCAATGTGAATTCCTGGAACGAAACGCTTGGTTTGCCGGACTGGCGGACCGGAGTCTCGCTGGACCAAGCGATCTGCGGCAGAGCAAGTGCGCAGCCCAAGAGGAAGCTAACTAGGCCTGACAACCGTGCGCGCGCTCTTTGCAAGGGGTTCTCCTGAGGATAGAAGACTTTTAGCTCCACGGGCCCGGACCTTTTGTTTGGCCCGCGTGAATCCGGGAGCGATGGCTGGTTCAACGGTTTATTCTTTCACCTTTTCTCGTTTGCTGCTTTGACTTCTCTCCGGCGGGAGTGAAGCACGGGCTCGGTGTAACCGTTCGGCGCTTCGCGTCCCTTGAAGGCGAGGTCCAGCGCCGCCTGGAAGGCGATGCTCTTGTCGTAGACCGGCGCCATGTTGCGGTAGTTGCGGTCGCCGGCATTTTGCCGGTCAACGACTTTGGCCATTCGCTTGAAGGTCTCGATGACCTGTTCTCTGGTCACGATTTCGTACTTCAGCCAGTTGGCGATGTGCTGGCTCGAGATGCGTAAGGTCGCCCGGTCCTCCATTAAGGCGACGTCGTGAATATTGGGAACCTTGGAGCAGCCGATCCCCTGATCGACCCAGCGAACCACGTAGCCAAGTATCCCTTGCGCGTTGTTATCCAGCTCGCGCTGAATCTCCTCCGGCTTCAATTTCCGGTCCAGCAGTAGCGGTGGCGTCAGGATGTTGTCCAGACTTGCGCGGCCTCTTTTACCCAGCTCCGCCTGCCTCTTGGCGACGTTGACTTGGTGGTAATGGATTGCGTGAAGCGTGGCCGCGGTCGGCGACGGCACCCAGGCGGTATTGGCGCCGGCTTGAGGATGGGCGATCTTCGTCCTGACCATCTCGCGCATCTCGTCCGGCATCGTCCACATCCCTTTGCCGATCTGGGCCTTTCCCGGAAGTCCGGTTTCGATGCCGATGTCCACGTTCCAATCTTCGTAAGCCTTGATCCACGGCTGGGCTTTGATCTCTTCCTTAGGCAGCATAGCGCCCAGCTCCATACTGGTGTGGATTTCATCGCCGGTCCGATCCAAGAAACCTGTATTGATGAAGACCACCCGTTCCTTCGCCACCCGGATGCATTCCTTCAAATTGACGGTGGTGCGGCGCTCTTCGTCCATGATCCCGATCTTCAGCGTGTTCCGCTTCAAACCAAGGGCGTCTTCCACCCGCTCGAACAGTTCGATCGTGGCCGCGACTTCCTCGGGTCCGTGGAGTTTGGGCTTCACGATATAGACGCTCCCGGTTTTGCTGTTCGTGTATTTTCCATTTCGCTTGAGGTCATGGATGGCGGCCAGCAGCGTCATCATGGCGTCGAGGAAGCCCTCGGGAATTTCCTGGCCGTCTGTCGTGGTGACGGCATCCGTGTACATGTGGATTCCCACGTTTGATGAAGCTCTTATCCGGATTCAGGCTTCGGTCCATCGGGCGGCCACTTTTTTCAAAGGTCGCTTCGAGCGTCCCTTTCATGATGCCGCACCAATGGCGATAGACCGTGACCTTGTCGGCGGCATCGACCGCGGCTACGGCGTCCTCGCAGTCCTCGATGGTTGTGATCGCCGCCTCCAGCAAGACGTCTTTCACGCCCGCCGGATGCGTTTTGCCGATGGGATGGTTTCGATCGAGCTGAATCTCGATGCGCGAGCCGTTATTGCTCAGCAGGACGCTGCTCAATTCGCCGTTCTTTTCCTGATAGCCGGCAAATTTGCTCGCGTCCGCCAGACCCACCGTGCTGCCACCCTTGAGCGTCGCGGCGAGTTGTTTTTTTCCGCCGGCGTCCTTGAGAAGAAACCGGGTGATGTCTGAAAAACTTCCCCGCTCCAGACCGATGACTTTGTCTAAAAACTCCTCCGCGTAGGCAATCACCTTCGCCCCGCGTTTAGGATTATAGGCCTTTCCCTTTTCGGCGCCGTCGACCTCCGGAATCACGTTGGTGCCATAGAGCGCGTCGTAGAGGCTTCCCCAGCGCGCGTTCGCAGCGTTCAAGGCGTAGCGGGCATTATCCAATGGCACCACCAGCTGGGAGCCGGCGATCTCCGTGATCTCAGGGTCGACATTGGCGGTCGTCACCTGAAAATCCTTGCCTTCGGGGACGAGGTAGCCGATCTCTTTGAGAAAAGCCTTATATTCGTCCTTCTTGAGGGGCTGGCCTTTTCGCGCCAAATGGTACTGGTCGATCTGCCTTTGCAGCTTATCCCGCTTTTCCAACAGCGCCCGATTCTTCGGGCCCAGATCTTTGACGATTTCACCGAACGATCGCCAAAAGCCATCGGCATCCACACCCGTGCCGGGCGCGATCTCGTCCCGCACCAGACGGTAAAGCCTCTCATCGATTTTGAGTCCGCCCATTTCAACGCTGTTGGCCACGGCTTTCTCCTTTTCGTTTGAGTCATTGAATGATAGATGAGCATGGGGGTGGTCCGCAAGATACCTGCTGTTAGTTTAGAGTTTTGAGTTCTTAGTTTTGAGTTGAAGGGAATCTGGAAAATTAAAAAATTAAAACTGACGACTGCATCTCTTGACCTTTTTGACCAGTCTGGGAACAGGGCTTTTCAAGAATTTGGCAGGATTGGAAAGGAGCGGCTTTCATCGCCGCGCGGCTCATGCTAAATAAGTTTCCCAGATCCGATCGAGGGGGTTTTCTATGCCGGTAGCGACCGTGGATGGCCTGGAAGTTTATTACGAAACGCGCGGTTCGGGAGCGCCGCTTCTGATGCTGGCTCCCGGCGGCTTCGACGCCACCATCGATAAATGGTTGACGACGAACGCGTGGAAAGGGATCAACGCGCTCGAGAAGCTCTCGTCGCAATTTCGAATCATTGTTTATGACCGGCGGGAGACCGGGAGATCCGGCGGGAGAGTGGAAAAGCTCGCGTGGGATCTCTACGCCCGACAAGCGAAGGGTTTGCTGGAGCATCTGAAGCTCGACTCCGCTTTTGTCATGGGCGGCTGCATAAGCTGCTCCGTTGCGCTCGCTTTTGCGATCTGCTTTCCCGAGGCGACGCGGGCGTTGCTGCTTCACTGGCCGGTGGGCGGCTATCGGTGGAAAGCCAGCAGCGGCGGGAGGTTTGCCCGCCACAGCGCTTTTGTACGGGATAAGGGACTGGCGGCTGTGGCCGAGCGTGCCAGGGAAAAGAAAAGCTTCTGGCAAGATCCGGAATCCGGTCCATGGGCGCCGTGCATCGCCCGCGATGACAGGTTCGCCGCGGCCTTTCAATCGCAGGACCAGGAGCGCTATCTGGGGATCGTGGAGTCGAGCGGCCGCGCGCTCTTCGACCGCGATACTGCGCCCGGCGCGGAGCCCGAGGAGATTATGGGCGTCAAAGCGGCCGCGCTGATCGTGCCTGGAGACGACCCGTCGCATGCGACTTCAGCGGCCCATTATTTGAGAGAGTGTTTGCCCAACGGGGAGTTCTGGAATGTCATGCCGCCGCAGCAAAGCACGGAGAAGGTCTGCGACCGAATCCTCGAGTTCTGCCGGAATAAGTGAGCGGCTCGCCGGAAATTCCCGACTCAAGGGCGTTTACCTCTTGATCTATTTGGATCGCCGGCAGTAAATAGCGGAAGGAGGGCGACAGTCATGGGCAGGTTTCGCATTCAGTCGCACGCGCGTCTCCAGGAATGGGTGGCGGAGGAAAAAGGTTACTTCAAAGATGAAGGGCTGGACTATGAATTTATCGTGAAGCCGATCGCGGCATGGTCCGACGTTCAATCCACAGAATCAGCCCCGCAGGAGTTACGGGCGGGCGCCTTCGAGTCGTTTGAGGAAGGCCGTGCCTGCGACCTGAGCGCGGCGTGCCATTGGACGGTCAATATGGCGGCATCTGCCGGGCATGGCAGGATGTGGGGGCGCGCTTACTCTGTAACACCCTCGGGTATTTATGTGCCTCCGGAGTCTCCCATCAAGAAGCCTGAAGATCTGGCCAACGTGCCCGTGACCGCGGGCTATCACTCTGGAAGCCATTTTTCTACCCTGCAAAACCTGGAAAGATTCCTCAAGCGCGAGGAGATCAAGCTCCACTTCGCCGGTTTGCTGCTGGACCGGCTGGTCCTGCTAGTGGACCGGAAAGTCGCGGCGGCGAGCCTTTTCGGCGCGCCGCTCTACGTCGCGGAACAATTGGGCTTCCGCAAGATCGTAGATACCAGTTTCATGATCGGCCACCTCATCACGGGCGACGCTAACGAAGAGGAGGTGGAACGCTACTTTAGAGCTTTGCGTCGCGCGCAGCGTGACATCGATATAGAGCCCGAGCTCTACAAGCACTATTTTCTGAGAGAGCTCCCGGAGCGGTTTCAGCGGATGGTCGATATCCGCATGTTCGGCCCCGGAGAGCGATTGGTGTTCGAACCTTATCCGAAGGAAGTCTTCGAGCGGACGCGCAGATGGATCGAATCCTGGAATCTTTTTCCGCCTGAGCAGACCGGCAACGCGGGCTACGAGAGCTCGGTTGTCCAAGAACACCCACTCCCCGAAACCTAACGGAAGGATTGCAGCGGTCACAAGTCCGACCTAGCCCCCGTCCCTCCTTTTGCAACCGCGGGTGGCGGATGATAAAAATATGACAACCCGAGTAGATTCTTATCAACAGATGCCGAATCAAAAGGGGAGCGGGAAGAGATGGCTGATCCAGACGCCCTTTCATTCGAGCGAGCTGGCGATGCGACGCTTGTGATCCGGCTTTCCGGAGCGTGGAGCCTGAAGGAGGGGCTTCCCTCCATCGCCGAGGTCGAACAGCAAGTTGCGTCGGTGTCCCCGCCGCGCCTGGTCGCCTTTCAGACGCAGGGGCTAACGGCCTGGGACAGCAGCCTTCTTACCTTTCTCACCAAAGTCGCGCAGATCTGCCGCGCGCGCGGCGTTTTCATGGTGCGCGACGGTCTCCCCTCCGGTATCCGGCGGCTGCTCGAGCTCGCCGAGGCGGTTCCGGAAAGAAAAGGCGCGCACCAAGAAGTCATCGAGCCGCCGTTACTCGAGCGCATCGGCAGGGGCAGCATCGGCGCTGCTGGTTCGGTAGGGGAGATGCTCGCCTTTCTTGGCGAGATGACCGTCACCTTCGGCAAGCTGCTGCGCATGAAGGCGCGCTACCGGGCTTCTGACCTGTTGCTCTTGATCCAGGAATGTGGCGCGCAGGCCTTGCCGATCGTCACGCTGACCAGCTTTTTGGTGGGTGTTATTCTCGCCTTCGTCGGGGCGGTACAGCTGAAGCAGTTCGGCGCGCAGCTCTACGTCGCCGACTTGGTGGGAATCGGCATGATGCGGGACATGGGCGCGATGATGACCGGCATCCTTATGGCGGGCCGCACTGGCGCCGCTTTCGCGGCTCAGCTCGGCACTATGAAGGTGACGCAGGAAATTGACGCCCTTGCCACCATGGGTTTCTCGCCCATGGAATTTTTGGTGCTGCCGCGCGTGGTGGCGCTCTTCTTGATGATGCCCCTGCTCTGCCTCTACTCCGATTTCATCGGCGTCCTGGGCGGGGCCGCCGTGGGTCTTGGGATGCTGGATTTTTCCTGGACCACTTATTTTCAGGAGACCGCGCAAGCGGTCCACCTGGCCGATATCTTTGGCGGCGTGTTCAAGAGCTCGGTCTACGGAGCCCTGGTCGCTCTTTCCGGCTGCCTGAGAGGATTGCAGTGCGGCAACAGTTCTTCCGCGGTGGGAGACGCAGCCACCTCCGCCGTGGTCACGGGTATCGTCGCCATCATCGTCGCCTGCGGCATCTTCTCGTTTGTCTTTTACGTGCTGGGGATTTGAATGGTCGGGGCACCTGCGAGTGGAAACGGCGCGGAGCCGCATATCACCGTGCGCCATCTCACCATGGCGTACGGTGATTTCGTCGTGATGCGCGATCTCAACTTCACCGTCAATCGCGGCGATGTCTTCATCATCATGGGGGGGAGCGGCAGCGGCAAGACCACTCTACTGCGCCATTTGATCGGTCTCATCGAGCCGACTCAGGGAGAGATCTTCTATGGAGACGAGAATTTCACCAGAGCAGATCCCGAGCAAAGGCAGCGCCTGCTCCGGCGTATGGGTGTGCTCTTTCAGAGCGGCGCGCTCTGGAGCTTCATGACCCTGGCGGAAAACATCAGCCTGCCGCTGGAAGAGTACACGGACTTGAGCCCGACGGAGATCCGCGAGGTGGCCTCTCTGAAGCTCGCCCTGGTGGGCCTCAAGGGCTTCGAGGATTACTACCCATCCCAGATCAGCGGCGGTATGCAGAAGCGGGCCGGGCTCGCCCG
>VBLN01000039.1 GCA_005878685.1 Deltaproteobacteria bacterium
GGCCGGTTGTTTCGCCGCACCCAGGAATTCGTGCTCTACTTCAACAGCTCGGTCAATGGCCTGCGCATCGGCGCGCCGGTGAAGTTTCGCGGCGTGGAGATCGGCTCGGTAAAAAACATCCTGCTGCAGCTCGACCCGGACACGAAATTCAAGGCTATCCCGGTGATCGTTGAAATCGACGAGAGGAAGGTTACCAAGAGAGGTGGCCAAGGAGCCGCTCTCAGCGACCCGGAGGCTAACAAGGCGTTGATTGACCAGGGGCTGCGCGGCCAGCTCCAGATGGAGAGTTTTGTCACGGGACTTCTTTACGTCGGCCTCGATTTTATCCCGGGAAGTCCGGCAACCTTTTTCCAGCCTTCTGGATCGACTTACCCGGAAATACCCACCTTGCCGACAGCCTTGGAAAGGGCGCAGGACGTGGCGACGCAGGTCCTGGCCAAGCTCCAAGAGCTCGATTTGAAAGCACTGGTCGAGTCCGCGACGCAAGCTGTCGAAGGGGTGAATCGGCTCGTCAGTGCGCCCGCGTTTAAATCGGCCGCGCGGTCCATCGAACAAACCATGCCAAAGGTCGAGGAGGCCTTAGCCAGCATTCGCAGCCTAACAACGACTCTTGACGTCAATATCAAAACCCTGTCAGGCGACCTGCAGCAAACCTCGGCGGAGGCCAGGCAGACGCTAAAGCAGGCGAGCACGGCCATGCAACAGCTGGAAACGACCGTAACGAGCATGCAGGCCTTTGTCGCCACCGATTCTCCGACTTTTTACGAGATGTCAAAGAGCTTGCGGGAGCTTTCCGCCGCTGCCCGCTCTTTGCGGCTGTTGGCCAACTATCTGGAGAGGAATCCGAGGGCGCTCATTTTCGGCAAACCGGAAGCGAAGGGAGAATAATGGAACGTTTCCTGCATTCACTGGCAGTCCTGGCTCTCGCCTGCCTGATGATGACAGGCTGCGTCAGCTTCTTAGCGAGACCCGATTCCTCCAGGTTCTTTACGTTGACGCCCCTGGCCGAGACGGACGCCGCAGCCAGGAATTCCAGCGCGACACAGCAGCTTTTCCTTGGCATCGGCCCGGTCAAATTTCCCGCATATCTCGACCGGGATGAGCTGGTGACTCGCATCACGCAGAACCGTTTTGAGATCTCGGAAACCGACCGCTGGATCGAACCTTTGGAGGAAAATTTTACCCGCGTGCTGGCGCAAAATCTCTCCGTCCTGCTCCGGAGCGACAGAATCGCCTGGTACCCGTGGCAGAACAGCCAACGGCCAAGCTATCAAGTGGAGATTGAAGTGCTCCGTTTCGAGCCAAACGCAGCGCAGGATGTCCAACTATCAGCGCGCTGGGCCGTCATCGACAGCAGTAACAAACAGCTTCTCAGCGTCAAGGAGTCCCGCGTGATCCGCCAGACCAAGGCAAAGTCCAGTGAAGCCTCCGTGGCGGCGCTGAGCGAGGCGTTGGGAGATTTCAGCCGGGAAATCGCCGATGCCGTCCAAGCCGTTGCCGGGCAGCGAAAGCCTTAGCAAAGACCGCTTTAAAGGCCTGACTCATAAAGGCTCAGATCTTTTGTTTGTCGGCTTAGAGATCAGCTCCGTAGGTGATTTGACAGAAAACGGGCCGCGGCCTGATCGACCCACCAAACGACTCTTCCGTTTGTGGGTTTGACAAGCTGCGCGGGAAGAGGCTCCCGCGTGCGTTCTTCTCGCAGAACATCTCGGAGTGCCGGGGCCTTGGCTTCACCTGCTACGAGAAAGAATATACTCGCACCGTGATTCAACACCGGTAGGGTTAAAGTCAGGCGATACATTTTCAATTTCTCCACGTAAACCGGTGCCGCCAGGAGCTTTGTCTCTGCTCGAACTTCGCTTCCGGGAAAGAGCGACGCCGTATGTCCGTCTTCTCCTAGACCTAGAAAAATCAGGTCAAATCGCGGCAGCTCATCGCCAGAGAGCTGGAAGAATCTGCGCAGGGTTTCGTCGTATTCATGAGCCGCGTCTTGCGGCTTCTTTTCTCCCTTCATGCGATGAACATTTTCTTTTGGCACAGGGACGTTGGAAAGCAGGGTTTCATAGACCATGCGGTAATTGCTTGCGGAATCATCAGGGGGAACACAGCGTTCATCGCCCCAAAAGAAGTAAACCTGAGACCACGGGATTTGATCCCGGAACTCGGGCGTTGCGAGGAGAGCATAGAGCCCTTTCGGCGTGGAGCCGCCGGAGAGCGCGACCGTAAATCGACCCGCTTGAACCACGGCCTCTTTGCTTGTTCTGATGAACTCCGTCGCCGCCTTACGGTTTAACTCGCCCGAGTCTCGGCAGATGATGACTTGCCTCACTTGCGCGTGCTTTCGGATCGAAAGGCGCCATAGTGGCCAGCCCCTTTGAGCGCCGCTTGTTCGTTCAAAACAACTTTCACTGGAATAGCGGAAAGAAAATCTCTAAAACGGCCTTTATCGACAAAGGCGCGCATAAAAGTGCCGTCGCTTAGTTTCGTCAGAATCTTAGGGGCGATGCCCCCTCCGACATAGATTCCTCCGACGGCCTTTGCCTTGAGTGCGAGATTGCCTGCTTCGGCACCATAGCTTGAGCTAAATAGATCGAGCGCCTTGACGCAGATTTCAACTTGCTCGGCCAATGCCACCTCTGAGATCACTGCGCCGGGATCTTCTGACGTCAGCCTTTCCTTTAACCATGTTGGTTCTGCAAAGCGATCGGACTCTTTGAGAAAGTTATAAATATTGAAAAGCCCTGGCCCGGAAATCACCCTTTCGTAACTTACGTGGTCAAAGCGGGTCATAAGATGCCGAAGGAGTTCCACCTCGAGGGGAGTTCTTGGCCCGAAGTCTGCATGACCGCCCTCGGAAGCAAACGGGCGGTAGCCGCTTCCGTCCCAGTAGAGAATCGCCTCTCCCAGGCCGGTCCCTGCCGCAATGACCGCTCTATTGGCCTGTTCCTGAGAAAGCCCTGGGTTGAGGGTCGCAAACTCGCTGGCATTGAGCTGCAAAATCCCGTAAGCCGCGGCTTCGAGATCGTTGATCAGCGAGACCGAATCGAGATTCAAGCAACGAGCGATTTCCCGCGCGTCGATGACCCACGGCAGATTAGGGGTTTTGACCTTGCCGTCGACTACGGGGCCGGCGATGCCAAAACAGGCTTTGGTGATTGTGGCCCCCTTGCCGGAGATAAATTCCTGAACCAGGGACTCAAGACCTGGATAATCTTGGCTTGGGAAGCTCTGTTGAAAAACAGACTGAAGCTCTTCTCCTTGGATGCAATAGAGCGCAAGATTTGATTTTGTGCCGCCGATATCTCCTGCGAGAATCATCTCCCTTACGGGCGCCGCCATCGTCGGCCATCCCTTTCGATGAATGCATCCGCCTCCTCGGGGCCCCAGCTGCCCGCGTTGTAAGTGGGGAAATTTTCGGCACGGGTCGCCTGCCAACTTTCGAGAAGCGGAGTTAAAAGAGACCACGCCAACTCCACCCAGTCCTGTCGGGTGAAGAGGGTGG
>VBLN01000293.1 GCA_005878685.1 Deltaproteobacteria bacterium
TTGTTGCGAACAATTCGCCGGACTATATATAAAGGTCGTTGTTTTACCTCGTCGAAGATGCGGCCGATGTATTCTCCGATGACACCAATGGTGATTAGCTGGATCCCTGCGAGAAAGAAGATCGCCACGACTAATGTGGCGAAGCCTGGTGGACTGAGACCCATGATTAGTTTTTTTACGGCGTAGAAAACAGCGAGGAGAAAAGAGAGCAGAGAGATAACCAGGCCCGACAAAGAAGCGATGCGCAACGGAGTGTGTGAAAATGAAATCAACCCATCTAGCGCGAGAAGCATTAGGCGGCTAAAGGTGTATTTCGGCCTACCGGCATGACGGGCATCGCGTTTATAAGGTACTCCGACCTGGTTGAATCCAACCCAGCTTCGGATTCCACGCACAAATCGATTCCGTTCAGGCATGCGAATTAACTCATCTACCACCCGGCGACTCATGATGCAAAAGTCACCGGAGTCTAGAGGTATTTCAACATTGGCCACCCGCTGAAGGAGCCGATAAAAAATCGCATATGCGAGGCGTTTGAGCCATCCCTCTGGTCTCTGTTCTCGTATTGCGTAGACCACGTCATAGCCGTCCCGCCATTTGGCGATGAATTGGGGTAGCATTTCCGGGGGATCTTGTAGGTCTGCATCCATTACAACGACCGCGTTTCCCCTGGCGTGCTCGAGGCCCGCGGTTATGGCCACTTGGTGGCCAAAGTTGCGTGCGAGTCCGACAACCGCTACGTGGGCGTCTTTATCAACGAGAGTATCTAATAGTGGGGGACTTTTATCTTTACTACCGTCATCAACAAATATGATCTCATAGTGCATGCCCAATTTTTCAAGGACGGTGGTGACACGGGAGTATAAGACGGGAACGTTGTCTTCTTCATTATAAACGGGAACAACAACGGATAGATCAGGTTCAGGGCGACAGATCCCCTCAGAAACCTCTCCTAAGAGTAATCTGATTTCGCTAGCGACGGGAAGGTCATATCTTGCTGCCAGAACCCGCGAAAGATTCTGACAAAACCTAAGCGCCGCTTCGGGATCAGTTGTAGGAATATCAGCGGAGCTTGGAAAGCCTCGCGTCCAATCCACTTGTTTATTGGGCATATATCCCTGAGGCTATTTTTTACGTAGGAAATCCAATATTAATCGGCGTCTGGAATATTTTTATGTTTCCCCTGATTTGGTTTATTCCGTCATTCTGCCCTGAGAAAGTAGTTACGTGCAGTCGGTTATGCAAAGCTAGGTACAGTAAGAGCAGCGTTGGCACTGTCTAAATATACCAGAAATCCGTCAGCTTTGGAATTTGGATGGCAATCGCTCTTCAGTTGGGTGAGTCCTTGTCCTTTTCCATGACAAGTTTTACGTCGGGATACTTGTCTATTATAGCCCGATTCTCGGGAATATTCTTCACAAAGATATTGGCCACTTTATCAGCATAGATTAGCCGCCAGTCGTTTCTTTGCATTAGGAACATAGAAAGAGGCGAGTTGGCGTTGTAAATGATCCACTTTATGTCGTATTTGCGTATGATCTCTTCCCAACCGGGTTCCACATTCCCGACTTGCAGAAATTCCTTGATTCTGTCTCTGTACATGTCAATTCGGCCGTCGATGAATACTTTGTATTTTGGCCAAGCGGCGTAGATTATGTAATCGCCGAATTCATCGTGATTGAACATATTCCCGGCTAAACTTTCCTTCTTTAGGAACTCGACGGCTGCGACTGGTTTGATTTTCTCGTCAAACGAGTATTCGATTTTTCCCTTTGATACAGATAGAATTGGCCATAGGTGTCCTTTAGAAGACTCATCGATACGAGCAATACCTTCAGAGCGACGCTGAAAAAAAGCGATCCACGCGCCATCAGCTCTTTCCAATAACAGATCGGCTTGCCTCAATAGAATGGGCGTCGCAATGATTGCAAATAGCGGGACGTGTCTGATCGAATACAGCGCCATGTGACTGACGCCAATAATGAGAATCAATTCTATGAGGCTTAGGCGATCTTTGGAGATAGCCAAGATTCCAATCGTTAGGAACAACAAATATCGAAATGGCATCCAGCCATGAAAGTTCGGCGACAAATATTCCATAATACTGTCGGTCAGAAATTTATCTGATGTCAGCTTAAAAGGGAAAAGGAGAATGTGGTACCCTGATGGGTTGATAACAGCAGTTGTAAGACAAGCAATACTAGTTATGGCAAGTAACCTGAGTCTTTTCCCGTGGCTCTTTTGCTCCTCATCACGCGTGAAAAGGAAAGCTGCGGCATTCCCTATTAGGTAGACTCCCAGAAGCGTGAATCCAAACATGAAGCCGCCGTGCAGGTTCACCCAGAGGAACATCAGCGCCGGCAAAAAGTAGAGATAGTTCTTCTCTTTATATTGATAGGCATCGAGGAGGTAATACCATATGACCGTCAGGAGTAGGGAGAAGATATGTGGTCTGGCCAACCAGTGAAGCTGTGAAGACGATGCCGCAAGACCGACGAGGAGTGTAGCCAGAATTATATTACGTTTCTCCGTCCGTGTTGTTTTCAAAAGCAGGTAGTAAACAATGGCAATTAAGAAGGAAAAAAATATAACAACCCCGGTGATGCCGAAAGCCTTGTGCACGAGAGCCATGATAACCTCGGATAACCACTCGTGGGCTGTCCAAGGGAGCGGGGGAGAAGTATAAGAAAAAATATCGCTTTTAGGAACGACTAACGTGTTGAGGATAAACTCACCTACACGTATATGGTACCCCGTGTCGGCGTCGTCGAGGAGAGACTTTCCTGCTTGGAACGAAAGCCTTAGAAAAATGCCTAAGAACAATGTGTCGGCTATAGAAGGCAGAAAGAAATTGTATTTAGTCTTCATGACACAATGCCAATCAGTTATAAGAAGTGGTTAGTGGCAAACGGGAAGAGCACAATGGATCAAAAGTGTGGAGGGGTCGAAAGTAAGATGGTGTCATAGGAGCCCCAGTGAACCGATGAAAGTTGCTGTTTGCATTCCGACCTATAATGAGCGGGAATCCATTGGACAGACTATCCAGGAGATTTTTGCCCTCGATCGCAAAGGATTGCTTGTAATTGTGATCGACGACAACTCTCCGGACGGGACATCGGCAGTAGTAGAAGAAATTGCGAGGCGCTATCCGGATAGGATTGTATTGATCAAGCGCAATGGAAAGCTCGGACTCGGGAGCGCCTACAAAGCCGGCTTCCAGAAGGCCTTGGAACTGGGTGCAGATTTGATTGTAGAAATGGATGCGGATGGCTCTCATGACGCAAGGGATCTGCCAATGTTGATTGATACCGCAACCAGAGGCGGCGACCTCGCCATAGGTTCGCGTTGGACAGCTGGTGGACGTGTTCTTGGCTGGGGAATCCATCGTTATTTTATGAGTAGGGGGGCCATGTGGTTTTCAAAGATAATTCTAGGTCTAAAAGCCCAAGACGTCACCTCTGGCTTTCGTTGCTACGGTAGGGATGTGATTCGGCAGCTTCTGGCCATGGGGATCTCAAGCGGCGGCTATGCCTTTCAGGAAGAAACTCTGTATCGTTGCCAGCAAGCCGGGTTCCAGATTGTAGAGATACCCATTACGTTTCGGGAGCGCCGTTTTGGTTCGACAAAGCTCTCCTGGAAGGACGTGCGTGAATTTTTTAAGGTCATGTTGATTTTGAGATTTCAAAAGAGGCCACCCCTCTAAGAACGTGATAGCACTAATCGGCCACGCTTGATAATCAGTAGCAGATTCCCTTGCTATCGTCGGATTGTATATGGGGAGATTCATTTATCAGCACGTCGCGGTTTTCCTAGTGACAGGATGGGACGAAGAAGTCCGCTGACTTTGGGAGGTAGACTTTCCGGATTGTTCAGTTGTCTAGCCGTTGACTCGAAGCTTTAGCCCTTCCGGATTCGCGTAGCCGGCTTGCCGAGCGACTTCACTTGCTTTTGATAAGGGTTTAGAGCTGTCGCCGAGGCGTTTGACCCACGTAAATAATTTGCCAGATGTGTTTTGTTGAGTCATATACGTCCTCGGAAGTATAATCATGAACGCCGTACCTTTGCCTGGCTCGCTCTTGACATTGATAGTACCTCCGAGCTGTTCGACATGTCGCTTCACAATGCTGAGGCCCAAGCCGATCCCACCCCTTGAGTTTTCCGAGGAGGTTTTGTGCACCTGGACAAAGGGTTCAAAAATGGTGATTAGAGAATGATTCGGAATCCCTACGCCGGTGTCGATTACCTCTAGGACGATGGAATCGGAAGAGGCGGCGTATTGGATACGAGTGGAAATGGACCCCTTGTCCGTATACTTGACTGCGTTTTGTAGTAGGTTGCTTAAAATTTCTTTAATTCTTTCCGCGTCGCTATTTACAGGAGGGATTCCGGTCGCTACCTCCCAACTAACCTCGATTCCTTTTTGACGGCCTAGAAACTCGTACGTATCCTTTAGATCGCTAACAATTTTGCTGATAGGGAACTCTTCAGTCCGGACTTTGTCCTTCCCGGCCTCCAGCCTGGAGAAAACGAGGATCTGATCGATCATGTTTTTAAGATCATTCGATTGCTTCGACACTGCTTTAAGTATGTCTTTGTGTTTCGCTTCAACTTGACCGTAAAGTCCATCCATGATGCATTCCAAATACCCCATGATCACCGCAAGTGGAGTGCGGAGTTCGTGGGAAACCTGGTTCAGGAATTCGGATTTCAGTTGGACCAGATTCTCCGCTCTTTCTTTTTCCTCTACTAGAGCTTTTAGCAGGGATTCAATCTTATCGTGGGGGCTTTTCGTGGCGGTCCGCAGCACCAGGCCGAGGATGGCTGTCCCAAATACTGTTATCCCGCCAAAGAATAAGAGATCTTTGGTCGCGTTTGGCGTGTGCCAGAAAGCCACAATTTTACTTATAAGGGAGACTACAGATTCTGAGAGCCAGCCCCAGAGGCGCGAGGTCAGATAGTCTTGGGCATCGACCCACGGAAAGCCTGTGACCAGCCCGTGGCTCGTCTCGTCAAAGGTGATCAAGCCTCCCAACAGCACCGTGAACAGGAATAGGGAGACCAAAATGGTGTCTCGGGTCCGCATATGAGAAGTCAAATCAGAGATTCGTTAGGATTTCCTCTGCGGGCCTTGTGGAAAGAAAAAACTCCGCTCGATTCTTCCCTTTGTTCTTGGCAAGGTAAAGAGCTTGATCGGCGTCCTGCAGCATTTCTTCCCATTCAGAGTAATCTTTGTTGGAAGTGGAGCTGATCCCCACGCTTATGGTCAAAGAAAATGGTCTGGTTGGCGTGCCGAATGACTGTCCTTTGATTTCTGCGACCATTTTTTTGGCGGCTTGAAGAGCATTTTCCAGGTCGGTTTAAGGATCCAGACAAACTCTTCGCCACCGTAGCGGGAAGCGAAGTCGCTGCGACGAGACTTATCCCGCAGGGCTTCAGCAATCCCTTTGAGCACATGATCGCCGGCGTGGTGGCCGTAGGTATCGTTGATCGTCTTGAAGTTATCAATATCAGCGATGAGCAGGGACAAAGGGTGGTGGTATCGCTTGGCGCGTTCAAATTCTTCCTCAATTTTCCTTTCAAAGGCTCTACGATTGAAGAGACCCGTTAAGGCGTCAATGAGCGTTTGATATTCCAGGTGTCGTTGATATTGGACCACGCGTGAGCCGACTCTCACACGGGCCAAGAGTTCGGAGAATGAAAACGGCTTTGTGATATAGTCATCTGCCCCTAGATCGAGACCGCGAACGCGATCCCCCTCTTGAATCCTTGCGGTTATAAGAATCAGATAGATATTTTTGAAGGCAGGGTTACTTCGGATCTTATTAATGAGTTCAAACCCATTCATCTTGGGCATCATAATATCTGACAGAACGATCTGTACCGGTTCCTTTTCCAGTTTTTCGAGGGCTTCCACACCGTTCGCAGCGGCGATGACGCGGTAGCCTTCCTTCTGAAGAACTATCATTAGGAGTTCCCTCTGATCGGGATGGTCTTCGATAACCAAGACTGTCAAAGGAGTCGAATGATCTGCCGCCGTCATATTTTTTGCCTTGTGAGGTGATTGCCGAACGCCAAGTGAGGGTTGAATTTTGTTTGTACGGCAAACTTTGCAAACTCCTCCGTCACGTTTGAATCGAGGTCTCCCGCTGCGGCGCTCTGGCGGAGGATATCGAGGCTCTGCTCCAGCGAGAAAGGTTTTTTGTAAGACCGCTCACTTCGTAAGGCGTCGTAGATCTCAATGATTGCCAAGATGCGACTGAGGGGCGAGATTTCTCTTTCTCGAAGACCCCTCGGGTAGCCCGTTCCATTCGGCCTCTCGTGGTGAGATCCCACAAGATGGGCAATCTCATCGAGAGGCCCAAGCTCATAGCAGATCTTCTCTCCTAGCGCGGCGTGAGTCATCATAATTTTACGCTCTTGTGGATCCAGAGGGCCTGGTTTGTTTATAATTTCCGCAGGGATAAGAACTTTTCCGATGTCATGAAGAAAAGCCCCCAAATAAAGTTGTCGGATTTCTTTTTCGTTGAGCCTCTGAAGATGGCCGAACTCTACGCCATAAAAGCAGGCCCTTTGAATATGCCCTTCATAGTAAGGATCCCTTGCTTTCAGACTCTGGAGCAGAGGTTCGAGCTTATTACGCACCTCCTCGTAGGCCGACTGGCCTTTATCGGGAAGGCATATGGAATCAAACAAATGGATCATTGAAGGACCGAGCTATCAAGGCATTTAGGAAACGCGAGATTTTGATTTCTTAAATTGCCTTGTAACGATCAAGTTAAGTACGGCCCGGACGCAAAATACGTACCACGGGATTTGGCTTAACTTTCTGGTATGAAGCTGTTTTCCTATAAACGTAGATATCTAGTGGAAGTCATTAAAATTGCTCATGCTCCAATCAGAGAGAAATATCAGGAGACATCGAATGCTCATCCCTGGCTGCTGAGAGGATCGGGTTCTCGAATGAAGAATTTTGTCATTTTACGTAGGCGATTGTGCCATTTCTGACACGGGGGTTGTGACAGCTATGACAAAAGCGTCCTTGATAGCCAAACCTTCTTGTTCTTATCGTTCGTAAAATCAAGCACTTCTTGACTGGTACAAATTGTGCTAGAGCAGTTGTATGCATGAAGTCTCTCGTGCTTTCTAATTTGTAAGAAAGGGGGGAAAAAAATGGAACTTCTCAAAAGGTTAGTGACCGAAGAGGAAGGCCAAGACATCGTTGAGTATGCATTGATGATCGGATTAGTTGTCGTGGTCATCTGGGTTGCCATCAAGGCCAGTGGCGTCGACACAGGCGTATCTACCATTTGGTCCAAGGTGTCCAGTTCTGTTGGCGCAGCGGGGTCATAATAGAATCTTGATCGTCCAAGATTCTGTTCTTTATTTCAAGAGCCCGTTGTAACTTTAGAGTTGTAAGCTTCGGTGCGCCGGGGGTTGCTTTCCCCCAGCGCACCGATGGAACAGTGTTTTGGAAATGCTTTCAGGAAGCCCGAGCAGAGTCAAAATGGTCTCCGTCAGTTGACATGGTCGGGCGAGAATCTCGTTAGTGGATGATTCTGCCTGGCAGTTATTTTCTGAATCCCTTTTTCTTTTTTTTGATGAGTCAAATCCTATGCGGTTTAACCTCCCGGCGCAAAAATGAAGCAGACTGTAAGCATCGTACTGGGCGTGTTGGCCAAGGTTTTGCCTCGGACAATTTTGATGCAGAAATATAAGACAGCTGGGATCCGGACCCGCGCATTTAACTTCTCCTTGAGACAATTTAGCTGCTCATGTACAGGCTAATACACATTAGGCAATTGTAATGCTCTTTTTTGATTGGTTTCTTGTCGTCTTTGTCGTAGCGGCGGCTGGCTTTGATCTTGTGAAAAACAGGATACCTAACTGGCTGAACTTAGCTGCTGTTGCCGCGGGAGTTCTTCTTAACGCTTGGACGGGAATGCCCCGGCTCGTCGATAGCCTTTTCGGCTTCGGACTGGGGTTAGGTATATTATTTCTACCTTTTGTCTTTGGGTGGTTGGGAGCAGGGGATGTGAAATTTTTGGCAGCAGTTGGTGCCATTCTGGGAGTAGGATGGGTGCCACGGGTGTTTTTCTACTCGGCGGTTTTAGGAATTCCCTTAGCTCTGATTTCGGTCCTTTCGAGAGGAATAGATAAAAAGTTATTGAGACAGGCCTGGACCGACATCAAACTGCTGTGGTTGAGCCGGGGCTTGGTGTTCCCTCAACCCATAGCTGCAAGGGTTTCGGGGGGAGCTCGAGTGGTACCTTACGGAGTTGCTATTGCGTTAGCGACCCTGATCGCTTATTATGGCGATCCCAAAGGCGAATGGGCGGGCTTTTAGAGCAACTACAGTAGACAGCCGGACTACGTTAGTTCAAAAGACTGGAAAGAAAAGATTCCAAGGGGGAGGCTATTATGCCGAATAGATTGAGGATCGCAGTAATCGTTGCTGTGTTTTTTGGGCTACTTGCGGCCTATGGGGTGTATAGTTTTTTGCGGCGGCAACAGGTGGAAACCGAGACTCTCAGGAGAGCCACTCAGGACATAGTCGTCGCCTCTAAAGAGATTCCTCCGGGGACTAAGATTACTGCCGATATGGTCAGGCTGGCCCCGTATCCGAAAGCTTCTGTACCTTCAGGTTCAGTCAGTTCCCCAGAGAAGGTTGTGGGAAGGGTAGTGAAAGTTAATGCGGTTTCTGGTGAGCCGCTCCTCGAATCCAAGCTCACTGCCGAGGGGACAGCATTAACATTGCTACTTACACCGGGCAACAGGGCTATTGCCGTGCGGGTGGACGAGATCGTCGGCGTCAGCGGGTTCATCAGTCCAAATGATCGTGTCGATGTGATAGCGACGGTGACGCCTGCGGGAAGAGCAGAAGGAGAAAAGATCTCCAAGATTGTTCTTCAGAACAAAAGAGTTCTTTCCGTAGCTCAGAATGTGGAGCAACAAAAGGATGGTAAGCCTCAAGTGGCACGCTCTATTACGATGGAGCTGACTCCTGAGGAGACTGAAAAGCTCTCCGTTGCTGCGCTCGAGGGGTCTATCGTTCTGTCTTTGAGGGCGGTAGCGGATGATCCCACTGGAGCACGAACTAAGATCTTCTAACATTAGCGGCTGCTCCAAAAGGAAGCCCAAAGGCCCGTTCGGCACCAGCACCCAAAAGTGAGAAATTTCGTGTAGAAGTGTATTCGGGAAATGAAAGAAAGGTCGTGGAGTTCTAGAAAAACTTCAATGAAAAGGCAAGCGATAGAGAGAAGGGAGGAGTGCATGGAAGATCATCAGGCCACGTTGCGCAGGTGGTATAAGAGAGGAGGAATGGGTGTTGCCTTCTTCTTGGGCTTTTGGATAGTTGCGGCAATCGCTCAGACCCAGCAAGGGACTCCAACGATCACGGTCACCGTCAATAAATCCCTAATATTTACTCTGCCTCAGAAGGCCAGACGAGTCTCTGTAACTCAGCCAGAAGTGGCTGACGTTACGGTTGTGGCTCCCAATCAGCTCCTGATCAATGGAAAATCGGTAGGGGTGACGTCATTGGTGATATGGCCGCAATCAGGAGAGATTACTAATTATGATCTTGTCGTCTCTCCGGATGTCGAGGCGTTGCGGAGACAACTCAAGGCCATGTATCCCAATGAGAAGGTCGAAGTCTCTACCTCCGGCCCTTC
>VBLN01000266.1 GCA_005878685.1 Deltaproteobacteria bacterium
GATTCCGGCGACTACAGGAACCCCGGCTTTGGCCGTAAGTCTGTTTGCCATTTCGACGTCGCTGCCGTAGCCAAGCTTGGTGAAGAGCGGGGAGCCGCCGACGATGATCGCATCGCAATTGTTCTCCGCCAAATCCATCGTTGCCTCTTCGATGCGCTTGAGTTGCCGCTCGAAGTCATTGTCCACGAGCTGGCGGATCGTGCCCGTGCTGTTCAGCAGCATAAACCCTTCCGGGAACATCCGGTAAAACTCATAGACCAGAGTGTCCCCGCGAGAGGGAGCTACATGTCCGATCCGCGCTCGCCATCCGTACATCGTCCCGTTCCTCCTTAGCCGAAAGAATTTTCGGTCATCTCCTGTTCTCTTTCGCTTTACAGGTGGTCAAACAGGTCCTTAAAGTTCTGAACTCTCTTCACACGAGGATGAGAAAAAGATTGGTTGTAGAGCCGGTGGGGCATCAGCACGACCGCCGCGGTCTTCTCGGCAACAGCGGCACAATTCTCATGCCGGTCGTCCATGAATAGGCCGACACCAAGTTCCTGAACCAGGTCACTCTTGCATTCCTGGGTAAAGCGAACGATCGGACTGCTGACACCATGCTCCTTGAGCCATTCGCAAGTTACCTCATGAATGCTATAGGTCTCCCGCTCGTAGCGATGGGTGACAAAGACAAGCTCTCCTTTACGGCTGAGGCGATCCAGCTCCTGCCATTCTTGAGGAGATATGAGCGGGGCGAGATTCCGCCAGAATGCCGGATCATAGGAGACTTCTTCCATGCATTTCCACACAGCCTCTTCCGAAAGATAGGGGTGCTCTTTAAAGCTCAAGTCGGTAATCGAATCCATATGGATGGGACCGTTTCCCAACTTCTTCTCGACGACACGCAGAAAAGGCTCGATGAAGTCCGCGACGACGCCGTCGATATCCAGTCCGACCATCATAGGGTTTCAATTTAAGGTAAAAGACCGTGACCGTCAACTGTGAAACGCTTCTTGACGTTCAACTCAGTTTGTGTAAGTCTCACACTAGCTTTGCGTATTTTCTACGCTAAGCTAAAGCGGAGGGCGCTCACATGCATTTTGCTATAGAGAAGCAAGAGAGGACGACGGCAGAGCTCTACGGGCATCTCTCGCGCCTGGAACACCCCGTCCATTATACGCCCGAGAGGTGCGAGCGCATTCACGAGCAGATCCAGGAGATTCGGAGGTTAAAGAAGGAGCGCAACGCCGTCCTCTTGGCCCACAACTACCAGAGACCGGAGGTTTTCGAGGTGGCGGACTTTATCGGCGACTCGTTAGAGCTGGCGCGGCAGGCCAGCGAGGTCGAAGTCGATGTGATCGTTTTCTGCGGCGTTCACTTCATGGCGGAGACGGCCAAGATTCTTAACCCGGAAAAAACTGTCCTGCTTCCTGATCTCCGCGCAGGTTGCTCCCTTGCCGACAGCGTGAATGCGGATTCCCTGGCGGATCGCAAAGAAGCGCTCCGCAAGCTCTATCCGGATCTTGGGGTGGTGAGTTATGTCAACACCACGGCCGAGGTCAAGGCGGAATCCGATGTTTGCTGCACCTCTTCCAACGCGGTGAAGATCGTCGAGCGGCTTCCCCATCGTCATATCCTTTTTGTTCCGGATGAAAACCTAGCCGCTTACGTCCAACAACAGACCGATAAGACGATTATCTCTTGGGATGGAAACTGTTATGTTCATCATCAAATCACGCGGGACCAGATCGCTGCGGTCAAAAAGAACCTTCCTCACGTGAAGGTCCTGGCCCATCCGGAGTGTCGGGCGGATGTGCTTGAGCTTGCCGATGCCGTGCTCAGCACCAGCGGCATGGTGCAATATGCGAAGCAGAGCGATGCGTCGGAGTTTTTGATCGTAACCGAGTGCGGGCTCTCAGATCGACTCTTGCTAGAAGCGCCGGAAAAGAAATTCTACAAGGCATGCAAGCTCTGCCAGTATATGAAGATGATCACACTCGAGGCCACCCTCCAATCCCTGCGGGTCATGCGGCATGAGATTACCCTTCCCGAGGATGTCCGTCAGAGAGCCGAGAAGGCCCTGCGAAAAATGTTTGCGCTTTCTTAGAGTCATCCCGATGAATTCCACGTCGCCGCGCATCACCTCTCACCTCTTTTGCGGCGTGTTGCCTACTTAAAGAGTTCTTTTCTTTATTCCGGGCTCGACCGCGTTACAACGCATTCGATGTTGAAAAAAGTTCCTGGAAAATAGTATGTCTGGTATGGCGGATTCTGAAGGCAATCAGAGGAGTATCTGTCTTCACAGAACTCAGTGTGGTTGATGTGGTTACCGATCAACTCTATCCCTGCAAGAACTCCAGCCTCAAGACGGGACCGACTCTAACGCCTCACGATTCCATTCCGCTCGGCGGGTATTAACCCTCTTGGATTGTAGAAGCATGGCGATTCTCTTTGAAGATGCACTGGTAGTTACGTTGGATCAGCAGCAGCCGGTCCTGAAAGAACAACAGCTTTTGATCCATCAAGGTGTTATTGCTGAAGTCGGGAAACATATCAGGACAGACGGGTTCCGCATAGAAGAACGGATCGATTGTGCCGGAAAGATCCTCATGCCCGGCTTGATCAATACCCATTCGCACCTGACGGAGATTCTCCAGAGAAGCTTTCGCGATAACGTCAGGATGGAGATCTGGCGCGGGTACCGGGCGCGGACCGAAGAAATGGCCGATCTGACGGCAGAAGAAATCGAAGCGGCGGCTGAACTGGCGTGCGCGGAGATGCTCAAGAACGGAGTCACAGCGGTCGTCGACCATTTTTCTACGCGTCCGGGACTATCGGTACCAAAGATGAAGGCGATCCTCGCGGCTTTCGAGAAAACCGGAATTCGAGGTGTCCTAACTCCCTCTTTGAGTGATCAGGATTTCTTTCAAATGCTGTATTTCAGATCCCGCACGCCTCGCAATCGGTCACAAAAGCCGCTCCGGGGACTATGGCAGGAGCCGGTGCTGGAGATCCTGGACTTTGTCAAACGATCATCCGGGATCTCCGGTTTGATGTTAGGTCCCTCGTCGCCTTTCAACTGCAGCGATCCGTTGTTGCGACAGGTAGTCGAGATTGCCGAACGGTATGACCTTGGGATTCATACGCACTTTCTTGAGACTCGACTTCAGCAGTGGGGGGCGGGAAAGCTATACCCCCAGGGTCTGGCGGAGCGGCTTGAAAGACTAGCTTTCTTTTCCCCACGGCTTTCCGCTGCGCACTGCATCTGGTTGAACGAAAAGGAGATGGAGCTTATGGCCTCTTCGGGCGTCAGTGCGGTTCATAATCCGGCGAGCAACCTCAAGCTCGGAAGCGGAATCGCTCCTGTCGTCGAGCTAAAAAGCCGCGGCGTCAATGTTGCTCTCGGCACGGACGGCGGCGATACCAGTGACAGTTATTCCGTTTTTGAACAGATGCGACTGGCTGTATTTCTTTCACGCTTGACTGTGGCAGATCCTGAAAATTGGCTGACCGCGTTGGATGCGCTACGGATGGGCACCATGAACGGCGCCCAGGCCATTCCCTTATGGAGGGGCAAGATTGGGCAGGTCAAAAAGGGTTATCGAGCGGATCTGATCGTTCTTAATCCTCAGCTTCGTCTGCGCCCGTTAAATGACGTTATCCAGCAGCTGGTTTTTTGTGAGGGGGGGCAGTCTGTGGATACGGTTCTAGTGGATGGCAGGATCGTAGTGAAAGGCGGTCGCCTGACTCGCGTCAGGGAAAAGACGCTCTTGCGGAGGATACAACCCATTAGCCAACGGATGCGAAAA
>VBLN01000285.1 GCA_005878685.1 Deltaproteobacteria bacterium
ATTAACCTTAAGGCGGCAAAACAGATTGGTCTGACAATTCCGCTCAACGTGCTCGAGCGGGCGAATAAAGTGATCAAGTGAGGAGGTCAAGGGGCCACAGTAAATAGGGACAAGTTTCAAGTAGAGCCAAGGTTCCGGGACGTGAGGAATGGCTGTGGAACTGCTGAGCGGGTTTTTTAGACATAGCCGACGAAAAGTCCAAAAGCCAGACAACTCTTCTCTTAGAGCACAGATCGCATCGACGGTAAACGGATTTGTTAGGATCCGTGGGCTCGATTCTCTGCTCAAGTCCGGGACGGCCATTGTCATGCGTCAGGGTTACGAAATATCTATAACCCAAGACGTGGACCAGCTTGAAAATCGTGAAAGTATTATCGCAGTGGTCTACCTCAAAGACATAGAGTCTTACAACGACTTCAAGAAAGTTCACAGTGACGATTACTCTCGTAGCGACGCTTTAGCTCACATGGCAACAATCCACTTGGCTGATCAGACAGCAAACCGCCTACTAGAACAATTTGGGCTTGTAGGGAGGAACGATGGCGACCCTGGACAAAAGCGGCCCCGTCACCCTTGACGAACTTGTTGTTTCCAGCTAGCCGCGGCGGATGCGCTGGCAAAGCTGCTAATTGAGAAGGGGCTGATTATGGAAAGAGAGTTTTATGGCGAGGCTCTCGGTTGAAAGGGCAACCTACCAGCACATCTTTCAAAGGGGCGGGAGAGGGACAGATGCCTAAAAGGGGTTAAGCAATGAACTACATACCCAAGCAAAACGGAAAAAGGAGGAAACAGTATATGAAAAAGATCATTTTGTATTTGGCAGTGATCGGTGTTTTTTAATGCTTCCCTTCAACATCTTTAGTCAGGAGAAAGCCGAGGCCCCGACTTACAAAGACGTAGATTCCTGGCAATTTAGATTAAATCAAGGAACCTTCCTTACTCAGACAACTAGAGCCCAAAGCGGGGATTATGAAGTTACCTATTCAGGAGGTAAGCTTGAAGTTCGGTCACACGGTGAAGACGTCAAAGGCGCTGCCGACGTAAGAAGAATGGTAGGTGTGGACGACCAGGGGCAGTATCTTCAATTTCCCCTATTTGTTGGTAAATAAAAGAGGCTTTTCTGTGACGGCGAGACGAGGTTTCACCGAAAAGAGGAACTAGTGACAAAAGATGTCAACGAATGGCGACCAAAATCCTAGATTTTCCGGCCTTGGCATATGGGTTGCTGAGTCAGTGGGTAAGGAGGTCTATGATGGAAGCTCAAGAAATTAGTTTAGAACAGCCCAGCTTTTGGCAGCTTATCTTTCTGCAAAGTAAAGTGAACGGAGCGTCCTACTGCGGAGAACAACTAGTGGGACAGAAATGGGATTGGCCGAAAAATACCTATCTCCAATGTCGGCTACGGTATCTAAGATGGTGCCGGTCCACTGCAAGCTTTGCTGACTTAAATCCGATTCTCGATTACCGCTACAATCAAGGGTGAAGAGCCCACTTTTTTACTGGGTCGAGGAGGGAAATCCCTGAATCTGAGACCCCGATCGCAGGACGCGGAGCACGCCGCGATCAATTTCCTTGCCCCCAGCCGGATTCGCGATTATAGGCACTAAGGGGCGTCTCGAACCCACCAGCCATGACCCTGGCAATTCAAAAATCACGACTATTAGAGACCAAGGGGGCTATTCGGTCTGCCTCCACTTGCTCCGCGGATATTTTTCTACTAGCGAGCATTTGAATTGTTTTGGCCCAAATGAGGGGATTTCTTACGATATAGATTTGGCTTTTTTGATTTCTGCCGAAGCGAACTTCAATAGCGTCTTCCAACGGGCCGGCCCATATGATGTCATTCAAATTTGTCATCCTAGTTTCCCACTGACCATCAAAGATCAACCTCTGAGTCGTTAAAATAATTCTTCCAGAGTCGATATGCCTCAGGCGTTGGTGGGATTCAGAGCTCCCTCTGCCGATATAGACGCCACGAATTCGCGTCCCTCCACCATGGACACGATACGCTTGCATTACATAAAGCATGCTTGACTCCTGGAGGATTCCAACCTCTCCCTGCTTTAGTATGACGTTGACAGGCACTATACGAGGTCTCTTACGCGCCTCCATGTCCCGGAAAAAACTTTTGGCTTCCTTGCGTATTGTTTTCCAACGCTTTCTTTCGGGCCCCATATGCTGGAGGAGCCAAACGATGGCGACAACGAATATAAACAGCATCAAAGCGATGACTGCGAAGGCCGTCTGATCCGATGAGAACCAATTTTGCACTTCCAGAACCTTTTCCCAAAGCTGCCCTAGGAACGGAAGCCACTCTTCAACCTTCATCAGACACCTTGAGTTGCTTCAGAATTTTTTGATGCTGCTTTCTGGCTGTTCCGCTCGTTGTTCTCGCGCAGCACGACCCAGCGCTCCGTGCCTACTTCAATAACGGCCATGCGACCGGTCACCTTCAATTTCTCTCCCTTCGCGGGAAGCAACTTGTCAGTCACAACACTTATAGCCCCGGTACCATCTTGGATCTCGAAGTACTTGACCACAAGAAGCGATACCGCATTCGTGACCGTTCCGTAGATCGTGACTTCCTTATTTTCATAATTTCTGGGGTGATCGAGGATGTCCCTAATTTTGGTGGAGGTAATACTGTTGGCTACATGACAAGCGAAGTTTAGAAATGCGAGACAGATAATAAAAGCGAGGAGGAACCTTCTTAGCTTCATAACTTTTAAGCTACAGCAAGGTGGCACGTGCCTCTGAGGGGCCTGGCCACCGGTATGCCGGCGGTCAGGCCAATCACGATTCAGGGTTAATCCCTGTCAAAACGATCTCTTAGCTCCCGCCGATCTTGCCATATGTCTCTTCGAGTACTATGGATGTTATCCAAGTCGGTCTGGATAGCTCTCCGGTCCCTGGCGATTTGATGGCGATTAGCCCCGAGACGGAGATCCTGATCAAGATGGCGTCTATTTCTAATTAGGTCTCTATGATAGTAGTCCAAGTCCCGCCGATCATTATGGATATCGCTTCGGAGATCTCGGACATCATCCCACCGGTGATAACGATATGGCCTGTGCCAATCTCCAGCCAGAGCCGGGCCTGCCGAGATTATCAAAGAGGAAGCAACTAGGCCCCCGAAGACTATCGCTTTTAATCTATCCATAAAGCTCTCCTTTCCAGGCTCTCTTTGAACCTTTATTTTCTTTAGACGATACGTAGACATAAACGTTACGGGCCGGAGTCTGGCCCGCATTCGCCGACGCGGGCCAGTCCAGGCGCCGACTTGCTTTTATCTTCGACTAGTATTCTCCTTGTTGTCGTCTTAGCCGTTCAATATCCCGACGCTGGCGGTCAGTCTCAGCTTGGTTCCTACGAATCTCCTCGTCTTGCCTGTAGTTCCGATACTCTTGGCCTTGTAGCTGGTCACCGACAAGGGCACCCGCCCCCAATCCGAGTCCGCCGCCAATTAGCGCTCCTGCGGCAGGATGGCCTACAGCGTTGCCGATGATACCGCCTGCAGCGGCACCTCCCAGCGCCCCGATCCCGGCGCCTTTTTCGCGCGTTGTGAGAGGCCCACCAGCGCAGCCCGCTACGAAAATCGTCCCCACCAGTAAGAGTATAGAAACATTACCCATGAATTTTTGAGTCGTGTTCATTTTTACTTCCCTCTTTTCTCTCTCCTCAGTTCCTGGCGACATAATGATTCGATTTCATAGCAGTTCCTCCTTACTTCCAGCCTTCGATAATTCGTGAGCGCGATAGATGAAAAAGGGCGCTTGTGATGAAGGGCATGGCGTTCCTCAGCGCGCTCGCCACCTTTTTCGGGATCCGCAGACCATTGAGCGTTAGTGTTCTCTTGACCCTTGCTGCTCATGTGGGAACTCGCTTGGCCTCCGCGTTGAGACGCCCCTCCTTTGGCTTCTCCCGCCTGCACAGGAGAGTTAGAGAAACAAAGCAGCAGCGCATTTAGAATAGCCAGACTGGCGACGTAATGATTCGATTTCATAGCAGTTACTCCTTACTTCCACCTTCGATAATTCATGAGCGCACCAGATGAAAAAGCAATGCCCGTGCCACACTAAAAGATGAGTAAAATTAGAGGGTTGTAGGAAAATCAGAAATGAAAAGGGTAGGTAAAAAGTAAGGAGATTGGAAGAAATTACGCGCCGCAATAATAAGGCGAGTCATGGGTTCAGACGGGCAGAGAGGAAGCTGAAAGAGGATAAGATCTTTAGCCGGCAGGTGGATGGCGTATCAAAGAAGCTCTCTCATTCATCTATGCAGCCTGACCCTCCAGCCTCCACATTTTCTTCGCCACGCTAAGACTAGTGATGTGAGGGGGCTATATCTCCGATGCTGTGCGTAAGTCAAG
>VBLN01000281.1:0-1081 GCA_005878685.1 Deltaproteobacteria bacterium
AAGGGCTCAAGCAGCGGCGCGAGCTTGTCTCCTAGGAAATTTGCCAGTCTCTTATCATCCACCCGGTCTCGCACCGCCTGATATTCTTTCTCCCACGGCTCCGGATATTCAAACTTCTTCAGCTTGATGATTTTGCGGTTCTTGCCGTAAGCCCTGCCGATGCCGGTTCCAATCGTGAGAGCGAATAGAGAGCTCGATCCTCGGCCTGCTCCTCTGAAAAACTCAGCGCGGGCAAAGGAGCGCGCGTCGTTATCCACGCGCAAGGGGATGGAGCGCGGCCACAGGCGGCGGAAATTAAAATCTCGGATATAGGAGATATTCGGGCTGGCCAACAGAGTCATCCGTTCGACGATGCCCGCGGCACCGATGCCGAGTCCTGCAATCGTTGCTGTACGGGCGAGCGAAGAAGTCAGCGCGACAAGTCTCTTTTTAAAGTCACTATGATTTTTAGGTGTGGGAAATTCGCTGGTCCGGAGCACTCTGTCTCCGTTCCAAAGGACACCGCGGATCTTCGTTCCTCCGATATCTATTCCGACGATTGGCATGCCAATTTCTCCAGCTTGACAGAAACGCCACCTCTGTGTTTAGCCTTTGCAGACGATAGATTCAATCGACAACAAAATAGTGCAAAGTGGGTGAAAGATGAAACCTAACTCACGCCAGCCTTTCTTATGGTTTCTGCTCTTTGGCATCTTTTTTATTTTTCTGTCTCAGCCAACCCGCGCAGCCACGGTGGAAGAAGTTGCCCTTTTGAAAGGGCCCGAGCGGCAGAAGATCTTAGAGCAGGGCGCGCGGAAAGAGGGCAAGCTACTCTGGTACACCACCTTGATCGTCGAGCAACTCGTGCGGCCCATGAAGGCCGCGTTCGAGAAGGAATATCCTTTTATCCAGATCGAATTCTTCCGCGGCAATTCTGAACGCGTGGCACAGAAGATGATTGAAGAGTATCAGGCGCGGCGCTACGACGTCGACCTGGTGGATGGAACCGTCACGGTCGCGCTGATCAGGAGGGCGGGTTTCGTGCAGCGTTTTTTCTCGCCCTCTCTGGCCGAATATCCGCCCGAGTTGAAGGATCCCCAAG
>VBLN01000281.1:1127-5164 GCA_005878685.1 Deltaproteobacteria bacterium
GCGAACGAGGTTCCCAAGAGCTGGGAAGATCTCTTGAATCCCAAATGGCGCGGAGAGGTCATCTGGTCGACAAGCCGCGGCTCCGGCGCTCCGGTTTTCATCGGCAATATCTTGGCGGCGATGGGGCAGAGAGCCGGGATGGAATACTTGCAAAGGCTGACGAAGCAAAATATCGCCAAGAGCACGGCCAGCGCCCGCGCGCTGTTGGACCTCGTGATCGCGGGCGAGTACCCGCTGGTGCTCAACATCTTCAATCACCATGCGGTGATCAGCCGCAAGGCCGGCGCGCCGTCGGAATGGCAGCCGATTGAGCCGGTGGCCGCGCCGGTGCACACGATTGGTCTCCCGAAGAATAGTCCCCATCCTCACGCGGCGATGTTGCTCATCGACTTCATCCTTTCTACGAAAGGACAAAAGGTGTTCCAAGATGTCAACTATCTTCCCGCCCATCCGAAGATGCCGGCCAAAGAGGTTGAACTGAAGCCGGGCGGCGGGCGGTTCAAGAAAGCGAACTATCTCAACCCGGAGACGCTGGTCGATAAGGGAGATGAATGGGTGGACATCTTTCAGAAGCTCTTCATCAAAGGATGAGCTCTAACCCAGCCAAACCTCCTGCTGCTTTTCGTCTCAGCCCCGATATCTCGATATTGATTCTCGTTTGCGTGGCGACTGCCTACCTGGTCATACCGCCACTCTTCGCGGTGATCCAGACCAGCTTGACCACGACGACGCTGAGCGGCGGCGTCGGCGGGTTCACTTTACGACACTATCGTGACGTTCTCTTCGGCTTCCGTCTGAGCGCTCCGCTGGCGAACAGCCTCTATTTTGCGATCGGAAGTGCGTTCCTGGCCACGTTGATCGGAGGCGTTATGGCCTGGCTTGTCACCCGGACCGATACGCCCTTGCGCGGACTGGGCCACTTCACCGCCTTCGCCTCCTTCGGTACTCCTTTCATTCTCTATACGATCGGCTGGCTGCTCTTGCTCGGCAAATCGGGACCGGTCAATAGATGGCTGCGAGACTTTTTCGGTGTGCCCGGCACGCTCTTCAACGTCTATTCGCTGCCCGGCATGGTGTTGATCGAATCGTTTCTCTGGTCTCCCCTGGTTTTTCTCATGCTGGCGGCGTCGTTTCGCGCCATGGACCCCGCGCTCGAGGAGGCGTCAGCGGCCTGCGGCGCAACTGCGTTTCAGACAGTGAGGCGGGTGTCGCTTAAATTGATGTTGCCCGCGCTCTTCTCCGTCATCCTACTGGTCTTCATCCGCGCCTTCGAGTCGTTTGAGATTCCGGCGCTGGTCGGTCTGCCCGGCGATGTGCAGGTTCTCACGACCTCCATCTATCTCGACGCCCACAGGATGCCGCCGCGCTACGGCACGGCCGGCGCCTTCTCGGTTTTGCTCATGCTCATCATCGCCGCCTGCCTCTACTTTTACTCACGAGCGACGCGTGAGGCAGCGCGATTTCATACGGTCACGGGCAAGGGATACCGGCCGCGGCTCATTCAGGTGGGGCGGTGGCGCTATCTGACCGGAGGCCTGCTTGCGCTTTACTCTGTCTGCCTGCTCGCCCTTCCGTTCCTGATCATCGTATGGGCGTCTCTGCTGCCTTTCTACAGCGCGCCGTCGCTCGAGGCACTATCCAGACTCACGCTGCGCAACTATGAGACGGTCATCAAATTTCCGGCTCTCTTACAGTCGGTCGAGAACAGCATCGTGCTCGGCGTCGAGAGCGCGACCTGCGTCATGGCGCTGACCACCCTCGCCTCGTGGGTTCTGGTTCGAACGCGGCTCAGGGCGCGGTGGCTGTTGGACTTGCTCACGACGCTGCCGCTCGTCTTCCCCGGCATTGTGATGGGGTTGGCGATATTGCGCTTCTATCTCACGGTGCCGATTCCGATTTACTCGACCCTCTGGATCCTGCTCGTCGCCTATGTCGCGCGCTACGTCCCCTACGGCATCCGCTACACGCATGCCGGGCTGCTCCAACTCCACCGGGAGCTGGAAGAGGCGGCCTATTCTTCGGGAGCTTCCTGGGCCAACTGTTTTCGGCGCGTCACGCTACCGCTGCTCACTCCCTCGTTCCTGGGCGGCTGGGTTTTCGTCTTTCTCATCTCCGCCAAAGAGTTGTCGATGTCGATCTTGCTCGCCAGCCCGCGCACGCCTGTGGTCTCGGTCACCATCTTCGAACTCTGGGAGAACGCCCAGATCGGCGAGCTTGCCGCCTTTGGCGTCCTCTGGACGCTGATGCTTTTGACCGTTGCGATGGGCTATTACCTATTCGCGCGGCGTTATGGTATTCAGCTGCATTAGGCCATTGAAAAGGCCCACCGTCTGGGTCGTGCTCGTGATCGTGTTTCGTGTTCGTAAAGGTGCGCCATGACTGCGTTCAGAGATCTGTCTTTTCTCCTTGACCCCCAATCCGTCGCCATTGTCGGCGCTTCGCCTAAAGCGGGCTGGCCCGCGCGGATCTGGGCAAATCTGCAGCACTTCGGCTATCCGGGCAGAGTTTACCCGGTAAATCCCAACTACGAGACGATGTGGGACATGAAGTGCTACCGGAGTCTGGAAGAGCTGCCGGAGATCGTCGATCACGCGATCATCATCATTCCGGCTGCCCGGGTCGTCGACCTGCTGCGGAACAGTCCGCGCGCCCTTTTTCACAGCGCGACGATTTACAGCGGCGGCTTCGGTGAAGGGGGCGACCCGGAGGGTTTGAGACGAAAGGAATTTTTGCAGGGCTATGCGCGGGAAAGAGGTGTCCGTTTCTGTGGCGCGAACTGCATGGGTCTGGTTTCTACCAGCTCCCGCGCCGTGTTTTTTCCTGATCAGCGCTTGTCCGACATGCAGGAAGGAGGCTTGGCGATCGTCTCCCAAAGCGGCGGGCTGCTAGGTAGCTTGGCGCGGGCGCTGGTCAGCCAGGCGATAGGGCTGAGCTATTTTGTGACCAGCGGCAATGAAGTCGATGCGGAACTGTCCGATTACCTCCACCATTTTCTGCAGGACAGCAAAACCAGGGTCATCGCCGCCTTCGTCGAGGGTGTGCGGGATGCCGAGAAATTTCTCGCGGTGGCCAAGCAAGCGCTGGCGCAGTCCAAGCCCATCATCGTTCTGAAGGTCGGCCGCTCCGCGAAAGGGAGGGCCGCGGCGCTGGCGCACACCGGGGCGCTGGCCGGCAACGACCGCGTCTTCGATGCGGCCTGTTTACAGAACGGGATCATCAGAGTGAATGATCTTGACGAGCTGCTGAATACGGCCGAGCTTTTTTTGCACGTTAACAAGCTCTCCGCCGGCAGGAGAGCCGCCTTTGTCACCTTCTCCGGTGGACTCAGAGGGCTCGTTTCCGATCTGGCCCAGGATGTCGGCCTCGAGCTGCCAGATTTGCAGCCGATAACGGAGAGCGAGCTGAGCGGGTTGCTCGACGTCGGCGCCGCCGTGGGCAATCCACTCGACACAGGCTGGGGTGGGCTTTCCAGTCAGGAGACCTATCTCAGATGCGTGAACACTATTCTGGCAGACCCGGGGATCGATCTGCTTGCCATTCAGGAAGAATTGCCGCTGAGCGGAGTTCGACCGGACAAGGAGAGCAATCTGCTCGCGCTGGCTCGGATCGCCGCAGAGAGTCCCAAGCCGATTGCGGTTTTTTCCATGATCACGCAGAGCATCAATGACTACGCCCGAGAATTCAAGGCACGCTGCGCGCTGCCCTTCCTACAAGGGGCCGACAACACGGTGAGGGTATTGAAACACCTCGGAGGATTCAGCGAGGCAGCGCGAAGGTATGCGCAGCGCCAGGTCAGCTCGACATCCTCATTAAAGCCTCTGACTTCCACGGTAAGAGAAAAATTGACCGCAGAGAAAATTCTCAACGAGTGGAAAGCCTACCAAATCATCGCGGAGTACGGCATTGCCGCCGCTCAGACGTTTCTCGCGGCGGATCTTTCAGAGGCATTCCGCGCGGCGGAAACAATTCGCTACCCGGTCGCTCTTAAACTGAACGCTCCAGAGGAGGTTCATAAAACGGAGCTGGGGGGGGTAAGG
>VBLN01000281.1:5227-5750 GCA_005878685.1 Deltaproteobacteria bacterium
CACAAGCCCGGCGGCACTCTTCATGGATTTCTAGTCCAAGAAATGATGCGTGGAGGCGTGGAGACCATTCTGGGCGCGATTCACGACGATCGGTTCGGGCCGGCCGTGATGTTCGGCCTTGGCGGCGAGTTCGTCGAGCTCTATCAGGACGTGGCCTTCAGGCTCGCTCCCGTCTCGCGCGACGAAGCGGCTGAAATGGTGCGAAGCGTTAAAGGGTTCCCGCTGTTAGCGGGCTTTCGCGGCCGTGCCCCAGTAGACATGGAAGCGCTTTGCCAGGCTATCGTCTCCCTCTCCGAGTTGGTTGTCGCCGGTGCGGACCTCATCCAGTCGATCGACATCAACCCGTTCATCTGCCTGCCGCAAGGCGGCAAGGCCGTGGATGCGGTGATCATCACGCGAGGGAACACAGAAGAAAGAGCAAAGACCGGAACGGCTCTCTAATATGCCGACATATATGGCAGTGTTTGGGGGAATTCAGGGGATTAAGCTTTTTGATTCATTCGGTGGATTTCATGGCAGCATC
>VBLN01000282.1:0-3489 GCA_005878685.1 Deltaproteobacteria bacterium
TTCTCCGTTCGGACCCGATGTTCCCCGCAATGACAACACCCGTATTGATTCCGATCCCCATATTGAGCCGCAAGTCGGGGAATTTGGCAAAGGTAATATCCTTTAACTTCTCCTGCATGGCGATGGCGCAGCGGACTGCGTTGGCAGGATCATCCTCGCGGTGCATCGGAGCCCCGAAGAACGCCATGAACCCGTCGCCGCGAAATTTGTCGAGGTTGCCCCTGAACTCAAAGACAGTGTCGATCACATGGGTGAGGTAAATGTTGAGAATGTCTACGGCGTCGTGCGGATCGAGGCGCTCGGCCAGCGGCGTGAATCCCCGCAGGTCGCCGAAGAGAACGGTGACCTCGCGCTTTTCCCCGCCCAACTTCAAATGACGTCCGGGATCGGCAACGATCTCGGCGGCCACTACCTCGGATACATACCGGCCGAACAGCGTGCGGAGCAAGCGGCTCTTTGTTTCAATGTCATCATGGAGCGTCTTGATCCTGAGCAGCGACTTGACCCGGGTCAGGAGCTCCTCTTTGTTAAACGGCTTGGTCAGAAAGTCGTCGGCCCCTGCTTCGATGCCGCGGATACGGTCGCCTTTGTCGCTTAGGGCCGTCAGCATCACGACCGGGAGCAAACGGGTGGCCTCATTAGCGCGGATCCGCTCGCAGACCTCGTATCCCGACATGCCCGGCATCATCACATCCAAGAGCACCAAATCCGACGAGGCGCTTTCGATGAGGCCGAGGGCTGTCGGCCCATCGGCCGCCGTGATGACCTCGTACTTCGCGGATGTCAGAGCCTTCTGCAAAAGATCGAGATTCTGCTTATTATCATCGACCGCCAAGATGCGCGGAGGTCGACTGGCCACGTGCGTGCTCCTTTCCAAGGCGTCAAGCCTCAATTCTCCGGCACCAACTTCCGAATCATCTGCAGCAGCTCGCGCGGGCTATAGGGCTTCGCCAGATAGGCGGAGGCGCCGGCAGCCTTTGCTTTCTCGCTATCGCCGCTGAGCGCGAACGAGGTGATCACGACGATCGGAATATGAGCCGTCTTTGGGTCGGTGCGAAGCTGGCGCGTCGCATCCAACCCGGACAATTTAGGGAGCTGGATGTCCATGAGAATCAGATCCGGGATGTCTCTGAGCGCCGTGGCCACCCCCTGCTCGCCATCAACCGCTTCGATCAAACGATAGGTGGTGCGGCTCAGGAGCTGCCGGACGATTTTCAGGTTGAACTCGTTGTCCTCCACATACAGGATAGTTTTGGCGCTCATACTGATTGCCCTCCGTCCACACGTAACGGAATCTCGAAGAAAAATGTCGAACCCTTTCCCAGTTCGCTCTCCACCCAGATGCGGCCCCCGTGCATCTCGACAAATTTCTTAGTAATGCTGAGTCCCAGTCCGCTACCGCCGAACTCCCGGGTGATAGCGGCGTCCACTTGCCGGAACTCCCCAAAGACATGTTCGAGTTGGTCCTTAGGAATTCCGATCCCCGTGTCTGAGACGCGATAGAGCAGCTGATCCTGTTTGTGCTCGACCCAGACCTCAACTCGTCCCTGTTTGGTGAATTTCAGCGCGTTGCCCGCCAGGTTCATGAGACATTGCGTGATCCGTTTGCCATCCCCGAACGCCAGCGGAATGCCTTGCTGCGCCCAGGCCACGAATTCCAGCCTCTTTTCCAAGGCCAGCGATTGCAGCGAGGTCTGGATGGTGTCCACAACATCCTGCACCGAGTATTCGTCCAGACTCAGCTCCATGCGGCCGGCTTCGATCTTGGAGAGGTCGAGGACGTCATTGATCAGGTTGAGCAGATGCTTGCCGTTCACCTGAATGTCCATGAGAGGCTCCCTGAGGTGAGGCGGAACATCGCCATAGATGTCGTCGAGAAGCATTTCCACGAATCCGAGGATCGCGTTCATCGGCGTGCGCAGCTCGTGGCTCATATTGGCCAGAAATTCCGACTTGGCCTTGCTGGCTTGCTGGAGTTGCTCATTGAGCCGCTGCAGCTCCCGCGCGTTCGCCTGCTGGCTCTCATACAAATTATGCAATTCCCGGCCCATTTCGTTCATCTGGTCCGCCAGGTCTCCGAATTCATCCCGATTGGGCACATTGATGGTGGCCTTGAAGTTCCCTTTGGCCACCTGGGTGAGGAACCCTTGGGCGTCCCGCACGGGTTGGATAAAGGACCATGAGATGACAAACCTCAGCAGCAGCGCCAACAAAATCAAAACCGCCGCGAAGCTCCCCATGATGATCGGCGCCTTCCTGTTTGCGGCCGCGACGCTGGCGCGCAGGCTGTCCATCTTCTCCTGCTCTCGCTTGACCACTTGATCGACCAGCCCATCGATCTGCAGATACAAAGGGTACTCCTTATTGAGCTGCAGAGTCATCGCGGCGTCGATCCTGCCATCCCTCACGAGGTTCGCGATGTCCGCCACGGTGGTCAAGGCCGCCTCCTGCGCGGCGCGAATCCGTTGGATCAACTCCCGCTCCTCCGGCCGGGCAAACTCTTCGAGGCGCGCCAGCGTGTTGCTAAACCGGTTATTCTCCCGCAGGATATTTGCGATCGTGGTCTCGTCTCTCAAGAGCAGAGCCATGGCGGTAAAGTTCATTTGCAACGCCAGGGCATGCTGGATCTGCTGAGCCCAATGGACCCGCTCGTGCGCCTGATCCAGGAGCTGGCTCTGCGCGGACATGCTGGCGATCGTCTGGAGACTCATCCATCCCATCGCGAGGAAGAGCAGCGTGACCAGCATGTAGCCCCAAAAAAGCTTTGCATGGACAGAAGTCTTGATGCTGGCTACCCACCGGACTAGGTTCCCCAGGGGCGAGCGGGTCAGGAGAACGTGGGCAATTTTTTCACTCCAGCTGGCTGGACTCTGAGCCGAGGCCAAAGTGCCGTCGGAGTCGGTGACTTCTTGTTTAGGCACGTAGCTATCCGTGGCGGTTGTCGCGGGGGATGCTAGCAAAGGCCGATCACTTTCGTCAAGGCAGTGTATGAGTTCACGATGTTTTTCACTCTGTGTGATTTGCTTTATCTCGCCCTAGCGTGAGACTTGAGAAGTTCGGTGAACTGCTTATAAAGCTTTTGGAGCTTGGGACTGATGATAAGTTGGCAATAGGGCCGGTAGGCATTGTTCTCATAGTATTTGCGATGGTACTCTTCGGCTTCGTAGAACTCGTCTAACGGTTTCACCTCGGTGACAACGGTCTGTCCGTGGGGCAAGGAGCCGTTCAGCTCCTTGATGAACTGCTCCGCTTCCCGCTTTTGTTCCTCACTCGCATAGAGAATGATCGAGCGATACTGCGTGCCGACATCGTTTCCCTGACGATTGAGCGTCGTTGGATCGTGAGTCGCAAAGAAGACCGTGAGGAGATCCCTGAAGGCAATCTGACTCGGGTCGAATTCGATCCTGATGGCCTCCGCGTGTCCGGTTCGCCCGCTGCACACCTGCTCATAAGTGGGCTTCTTCACGCTCCCGCCGGCATATCCTGGCA
>VBLN01000282.1:3531-11190 GCA_005878685.1 Deltaproteobacteria bacterium
CAAAAACCGCGCTTTCAGTTTTTTGTGTCATAGAGCAATAATCACCTTTGAGCTAACTCACCTTTATTTACCCGTCGCATCGAAGAACGTCAACTGGAGCCGCTACAGGTTCTTGTTTCTCGCCGTTCTTCTGATATGGTTTTTCTTGAGATAGAGTGGAAGTATCAGTCGTCCGCCCGGCTGGATCTTTTTGGCCGCGGGATTCTTACTGCCGATCTTGATCGGATCACCAATGCGTCACATAGCCGAGCCCTAGTCTCCTCTCCCGAAGGGAAAAACCTTAGATTTGCATTGATGCGAGGACAAAAATGAGTGAAGCAAGCCGCCTAGATCAGTTATGCATCAACAGCATCCGCATGCTTTCTGTGGATGCCGTTGAGAAGGCGAAGTCGGGCCATCCGGGAGCTCCGATGGGGCTTGCACCCGTGGCTTACGTCTTATGGACTCGCTTCCTGAAGCATAATCCCCGCAATCCCTCATGGCCTGATCGCGACCGCTTTGTCCTGTCCGCTGGCCACGGATCCATGCTGCTTTACAGCCTGCTCCATCTTACCGGCTACGACCTTTCACTCGAACAAATCAAACAATTCCGTCAGTGGGGGAGTCAAACGCCCGGTCACCCTGAACGCGGCCTGACCCCAGGAGTGGAGACGACGACGGGACCGCTCGGTCAAGGCTTCGGCAACGGGGTAGGTATGGCCATGGCTGAGGCGTATCTGGCAGCGCGCTACAACCGCCCAGGATTCGAGATCGTCAATCACTTTACTTACGGCGTCGTCAGCGACGGCGACTTGATGGAGGGCGTTGCTTCGGAAGCCGCCGCGCTTGCAGGTCATCTGAAACTGGGCAAATTGATCTATCTTTACGATAATAATCGCATTTCACTGGCTGCCTCGACGGAGCTTACCTTCACGGAGGACTGCGCGAGGCGGTTCGAGGCGTACGGCTGGCACGCGCAAGCGCTGGATGACGGAAACGACCTAGACGCTATCGACCAGGCACTGCGGGCGGCACGCGGCCAGACAGCGAGGCCGTCGCTCATTCTGGTGCGCACGCACATCGGTTACGGATCTCCGGGGAAGCAAGATACGTTCGAGGCGCACGGCGCGCCGCTGGGCGAAGAAGAAGCGAGGCTGGCGAAGCAGAACCTTGGTTGGCCACCTGAGCCGCCGTTTTATGTCCCAGAGGAGGCGCTGGCGCATTTTCGCGAGACGGTCCGCAGGGGAGCAAAAGCCGAGACCGAATGGCAAGACAGCTTCTCCACCTATGCGCGGACATTTCCCGATATGGCCAGAGAACTGGAGCAAGTCATACGGGGCGATTTACCCGAAGGCTGGGAAGCAGCGATTCCTAACTTTCCTGCCGATGGCAAAGGGCTGGCGACGCGCGTTGCATCCGGGAAGGTTCTCAACGCTCTAGCGCAGAAGCTCCCAACCTTGATTGGCGGCTCAGCGGATCTAAATCCCTCGACCTATACCGTACTGCGAGAGATGGGCGATTTTCAAAGCCCCCAGAGGAGAGTCGCCGATATTCAAGGCTCGGCTGGCGGAGTTTGGAGCTACGCCGGGCGCAACCTCCATTTCGGCGTGCGTGAGCACGGGATGGACACGACCCTAAACGGCATGGCGGCCCACGGAGGGATCATTCCTTTCGGCGCGACGTTCCTGATCTTCTCCGATTACATGCGTCCCACGATTCGACTCGCGGCGCTGATGGAACTGCGGGCGATCTACGTCTTCACACACGACAGCATCGCACTCGGCGAAGACGGCCCGACCCATCAGCCGGTGTAGCAGCTCGCCAGCTTGCGCGCGATTCCGCGCCTCATTGTCATTCGCCCATGCGACGCCAACGAAACAGCCGCCGCATGGCGCGTGGCCATTGAGACCCGCGACCGTCCGGTGGCGCTCGTGTTGACGCGGCAAAACGTACCGACCCTGGACCGGAATCAGTTCGCCGCAGCCGAGGGGCTACGACGGGGCGCTTACGTCTTAGTCGATGCACCCAACGGCAAGCCCGACCTCATTCTGATCGGCACCGGCTCAGAGGTGCCGCTGGTCGTAGCCGCGCGGCAAAAGTTGCTGGAGCAAAAGCTTCATGCGCGCGTCGTATCCATGCCCAGCTGGGAGCTGTTCGATGCGCAACCGAGAGAGTATCGCGACTCGGTTTTTCCTCCATCCGTCCGGGCGCGGCTCGCGGTGGAGGCGGCGCTTCCGCAAGGGTGGCATCGCTACGTCGGCGATGGTGGCAATGTGATTGGGGTGGAGCGCTTCGGCGCGTCTGCTCCAGGAAATGTGGTGATGGAGAAGTTGGGCTTCACCGTGGATCACGTCGTGGAGCGCGCTCTGGCGCTGTTAAAGAGATAGACGATGCGTGTTGTGATCGGCGCCGACCACGCGGGTTTTTGGCTCAAACAGGAGCTCGTGACCTACACGAAGAGTCTGACCTACGAAGTTTTGGATATGGGTACAAATAGCGATCAGCCTGTAGACTACCCCGATTACGCGGAGGCGGTGGCGGTCGCTGTTTTGGAAGGAAAAGCCGACCGCGGCGTACTTGTCTGCGGCAGCGGCGTAGGGGCTACAGTGGCGGCTAACAAAATCCCAGGCATCCGGGCTGGGCTCTGTCATGACACCTACTCGGCACACCAGGGAGTAGAACACGACGATATGAATGTACTGGTGTTAGGTGCCCGAGTCATTGGCCCGGCACTGGCACACGAGCTGGTTCGGGCTTTTCTCGGGGCGACTTTTAGCGGCGAAGAGCGACACAGGCGGCGACTTGAAAAAGTAAAAGCTTTGGAGGCCCGGTACGCAAGCAACGCTGATACTGACCCGCGCAAAGGCAAAAAGGCATGATCACCTACGCCATTAGGTTAAAAAAGAGGACAATGGCGTTCCATTTCGAAAGACCAGCTGGTTTTCAATTCAAAGCTGGTCAATATTTTCTTTTAACCCTCATAGATCCCGCCGAGACTGATGCCGAGGGCAACGACCGCACTTTCTCAATCGCAAGCGCTCCCTTTGAAAGCGACTTAATCGTAGCTACCAGAATGCGCGATTCGGCTTTTAAGAGAGTCTTAAAGACAATCCCTATAGGAACCGAGGTGAACATGGAGGGCCCCTATGGCTCTTTTGTCCTTCATAATGATGCTTCTCGACCGGCGGTGCTCCTCGCAGGAGGTATCGGGATCACACCCGTGCGGTCCATGATCCTGCAGGCGGCCCGAGAGAAGCTCCCCCAACGAATCTATCTTTTCTATTCTAACCGTAGACCGGAAGATGCTGCCTTCCTTGAAGAGCTCCAAAAAATGGAAAACGAAAATCCCCATTACCGATTTATTGGCACCATGACTGACATGGAAACATCGCAACAACCCTGGCGGGGCTAGACCGGCTATATTCACCGAGAAATGATTGCAAAATTCATCGAAGATTTTTCGGCACCGATCTATTATGTCGTCGGACCGCCAGGGATGGTCGGCTCGATGCGCAGCGTACTGGCTCGGGCGGGCGTGAGCAATGAGAAGATTCGCGCTGAAGAGTTTGCTGGTTACTGACAAGATTACCCATAGCCATTTTGAGGGAGAAAGACAATGAATCCTTTGGAGGAATTACAAAAGCACGGGCAATCCATCTGGCTGGATTATATTCGCCGCAGCCTGATCACCAGTGGCGAACTCCAGAGCCTTGTAGAGAACGACGGCCTGCGCGGGGTGACGAGTAACCCAACGATCTTCGAGAAAGCTATTGCCGGCAGCAGCGACTACGACGGCGCCTTGCGCACCTTGCTCACCAACAATGCTCAGACCGACGCCGATATGCTCTACGAGGCGTTGGCCGTCGAGGATATCCAGATGGCCGCTGATGTCTTAAGGCCGATATATGATCAGACTGAGGGCGCGGACGGGTTTGTTAGCCTAGAGGTATCCCCGAATCTCGCCCATGATACGAAAGGGACGATCACCGAGGCTAAGCGATTGAATGCAGTGGTAGCCCGTCCCAACGTGATGATCAAAGTCCCAGCTACGTCGGAGGGAATTCCAGCGATCGAAGCTCTCACAGCCGAAGGGATCAACATTAACATCACGCTGATGTTCTCTCTCAGCCACTACGAGGCTGTAGCCCGAGCGTATATCAAGGGTCTGGAGCGCTGTGCTCATCCTAGCCGGGTCGCCTCTGTGGCGTCTTTCTTCGTGAGTCGTGTCGACACGCTGGTTGACCGCGCATTGGAGGCGATCGCAACCCCTGAGGCGTTGGCTCTGAGAGGTCGGATTGCAATCGCCAATTCCAAAGTGGTCTATCGTCGCTTTCGTGAGCTCTTCTATGGTGACGCGTTTTCCTCTCTTCGAAAACGAGGAGCTCGCGTTCAACGCCCCCTCTGGGCCAGCACAGGAACCAAGAACCCTATCTATTCTGATGTCCGTTACGTCGAAGAGCTTATCGGGGCGGATACGGTCAACACTTTGCCTCCGGCGACCCTCAATGCATTCAGGGAGCATGGTCGGGTGCGAGGGGCGACAGTAGAGGAAGGGCTAGACGGGGCGAAGTCTGAGCTCGCCCGCCTAAAGCACTTGGGCGTGGACTTGGATGCAACCGCCGAGAAGTTGCAGGGAGATGGCGTCGCCGCTTTTGCTGCCTCCTTCAACCAGTTACGGGTCACGCTTGAAGAGAAACGTAGATCTATCATTGCCGGCCAAGTGGACCGTCAGCTTTTGAAGCCAGGGCAATATCAGAACCGCGTCGAAAATCGCAGAGAAACATGGCAGAAAGACAAATTCGCCTGTCGGCTGTGGTCAAAAGATCCAACCCTCTGGTTTCCCAAACCGGTCGCTGAAATCACCGATCGCTTAGGTTGGCTGACGCTGCCTGAGACCATGCATGATCAGCTCGACGGTCTGAAAGCCTTCGCCGCAGAGGTGATGGCGGATGGAATACGTCATTGTGTGCTGGTCGGGATGGGCGGCTCCAGCCTGGCGCCGGAGGTTTTTCAGACAACCTTTGGCAACCGTGAGGGCTATCCAGAACTGATTGTGCTGGATAGCACCCATCCGGCCGCGGTCCGTGCCGTTGAGGCGAGAGTTGATCTGCGGCGCGCCCTTTTCTTGGTCTCAAGCAAGTCAGGTACCACAACGGAGACCCTATCTTTCTTCCGATACTTCTGGCACAAGGCGAGCCAAGTCACCGGCCAGCCGGGGCGCCACTTTGTCGCCATAACTGATCCAGACACGCCGCTGGAGAGGCTGGCGCGCGAAAGAGGTTTTCGCTTTGTCTTTAACGCGCCGCCGGACGTGGGGGGGCGTTATTCTGCCCTGACTGTTTTCGGTCTCGTCCCGGCAGCGCTGATTGGCGTCGATCTGGACGCTATCTTGGACCGAGCCTGGAGGATGAGTGAGGCCTGTGCCTTTTGTGTACGCGAGTCTGATAACCCCTGTCTCTCTCTCGGCGCAGCGCTCGGTGAACTAGCCCTAGCCGGTCGTGATAAGGTCACTTTCCTATCCTCACTGTCGTTGGCCGCTTTTCCTGCTTGGATTGAGCAGCTTATCGCCGAGAGCACCGGAAAGGACGGGAAAGGCATCGTACCGGTGGCCGATGAACCGCCGGCGTCGCCAGAGCTCTACGGTGCGGATCGCGTCTTCGTCAGCTTGCTGATGGAGGGAGAGAACAACAAAGAGCTGGGCGAGAAGATTGCGGCGGTTGAAGCTACTGGTCACCCTGTGATCCAGATTCGTCTCAACGAGAAGGCCGATCTGGGCCAGGAGTTCTTTCGCTGGGAGGTTGCCGTCGCGGCGGCCGGCGCGGTCCTTGGAATTCACCCTTTTAACCAGCCTGATGTGCAGCTTGCAAAGGAGCTGGCCACTCAAGCCATGAATAAAAAGGCCAAAGGAATGAGTGAAGCGGCGAGCTTAGAGCAGGTAGCTGCCACGAACCCGGACGCTTTGCGGCAATCGGTCTCCAACTGGTTGACTAAGACACGGGCGGGCGACTACGTAGCCGTGCAGGCATACGTTCAACCGACGCCTGAGAGCACAGCCCTGCTCCAGACTATCCGGATCGCTCTGCGGAACCGCCTGCGGCTGGCTACGACGCTGGGTTATGGTCCGCGTTTTCTCCACTCCACTGGTCAGCTCCATAAAGGAGGACCAAACACGGCTCTTATCCTACAGCTTGTGGACGAGCCCGCAGACGACCTTCCGGTGCCAGAGACTGACTATACCTTTGGCTCTTTGATTCGTGCACAGGCTGTCGGGGATTTCCAGGCACTGAAGCAGCGAGGCCGTCGTGTGTTGCGCATAGATCTTAGCAGAGATGTGGCTGGCGGATTGGCACGACTGACAGAAGCACTGCGTAGCTGAGACGCGGTCTCATGCAACATTCGTATTAGCAAGGAGGAAATCGCGATGGAACTGGGCATGATCGGTCTCGGGCGCATGGGCGCCAATATGACAGAGCGCCTGCTGCGTGGAGGACACCGGGTGGTGAGTTACGATCGTAGCTCCCAAGCTGTCCAAAGCGTCGTGGGGAAGGGCGCTTCGGCGGCCGAATCTCTAGAGGCTTTGGCTGTGGCGCTTAGGGTGCCAAGGGTGGTGTGGTTAATGGTTCCTTCTGGCGACCCAGTCATTCCTTATCTAAAGCGGGATGACGTGATCGTGGACGGCGGCAACAGCAACTACAAGGATACTTTGCGCCGCGCCGCCATGCTGAAAGAAAAAAGTGTGCATTACGTCGACGTAGGCACCAGCGGGGGAATCTGGGGCCTTACGGAAGGATACAGCCTGATGGTCGGGGCAGATCGGGAAGTGGTTGAGCGGCTCACGCCGATATTCCAGACACTAGCCCCTGCACCCGATAGGGGCTGGGGCCACGTGGGTCCGAGCGGCGCAGGCCACTTCGTCAAGATGATTCACAACGGGATTGAATATGGTCTGATGCAATCGTTCGCTGAGGGGTTCGCCATCATGGAGCACAAAGCCGAGTTTAAGTTGGACCTGCTGCAGATTGCCGAGATCTGGCGCCATGGAAGCGTCGTGCGCTCGTGGCTTCTGGACTTGATCGCCAAGGCTTTGGCGGAAAATCCGAATCTGCGTGGGATCAGGCCGTATGTGGAGGATTCCGGCGAGGGACGCTGGACCGTCGCCGAGGCAGTGGACCTGGAGGTCTCGGCGCCGGTCATCACGCTTTCGCTGCTGGAGCGGCTTCGCTCCCGGGACCAAGACTCGTTCACGGATAAACTTCTGGCAATGATGCGGCACCAGTTCGGCGGCCACCCACTCAAGGAGAAAAAATGACATTGTCGCTTACGGAAACTAGGGAAAACTTCGGTCCGTGCGCGATGGTGATCTTCGGCGCGACCGGCGACCTCACCAAGCGAAAGCTCATTCCCGCCCTGTATAGCCTGTCGATGGATCACCGACTGCCGGATAAATTTTCAGTGTTGGGTTATGCTCGAAGCGAGATGAATGATGAAGAGTTCCGGCGAAAAATGCGTGATGCCACAAGCGAGTTCTCAGGCGCGGGCTTAAAGAACGAGACCGCGTGGGAGAAGTTTGCCCAGCAGCTCTATTTTCTCCCTGGCAATTACCAGGAACCCAAAGATTACCTGCGACTCAAGGAAGCGCTGGCAAAACTCGATCCCAGGAATAGGATCTTTTATCTCGCG
>VBLN01000286.1:0-775 GCA_005878685.1 Deltaproteobacteria bacterium
ATCCCAACCGCAGGTGTTCCAGAGAATGGTGCTCAAAAGCAACGCCCAATCGACATTGCGAGTGCCTCCCAGCCAGGCGGAAGGTTCTACGTGAGCGGCGCCCAGGAAAACCAGGATCGCAAACGGAGCGAGTACCAGAAAGGCGAAAAGGATGGAGCTTGAGCCGACGAGCCGGGTGCCCCGAATGTTGAGCCAAGTGATTGCAGCGATGACGGCCGCACCGATGAGCCAACGATCCAGCGGCCCCATATCCCCTCGCACATAAGCGAGGTAGTCGACAAACATGATGGGGTAGAGCGCGTTGTCGGCAAAGCTGCAAAGCCAGCTCAGCCACCCTTCTTGGAAGCCCCAAAATCTGCCAAAGGCGCGCTGTACCCAGATGACATAGCCACCGTCTTCGGGCATGGCGGTGGAGAGCTCCGCGGTCATCAGGGCCATGGGAAGGCTCCAGAGCCAGGGAACGACGAGAAGGGCCAGCAGCGCGAGCATCGGCCCTCCGGCGCCCACGGCATCCTCGATCCCGTAAGCGCCGCCCGCAACGCAAAAAAAAGTGAGAGCAACCAGGCTGGCAAAATTGAGGGTGCGGCGGGGATGCATCCCGGAGGCTAACGACGGTCTCCGACCAGGAAGTCTCTAAGGGTCAGATCGGACAACGCTCTTCGCCGCGCCTCTGTGGCTTTTTCAAGGCTCTTTTTTAAAGCTTCTTCGCCGTCAATTTTGTTCATCTTCATTTCATTCCCGTCAAAATTTCGCATGACCTCGAGAAGATCATCTA
>VBLN01000286.1:877-5350 GCA_005878685.1 Deltaproteobacteria bacterium
GTTTCATTCAGCAAGCGGATCGGAACGTCGAGCTTATGAGAGAGCGCCTCGGCAGTCCACGCCTCTCCCTCGGAATAAAAGCTCTTCCCGATCAACAGCAGGAGCTTTAAGCTCAGCTCCTCTCTGAAGGCGTGATGGACCGCCTCGCCGAGGACCTCTTTTCTGTAGGTCTTGATGTTCTGGTGGGCGAAGGTGATGACGGCGCCCAGCAGGACGACGATCCAACTCAAGTAAAGCCAAACCAGAAAGATAGGTAGTTGGGCAAAGGCCCCGTAGATGGCGTTGTACTTCGCGACACCGACCTGGAAATGGATATAAGCCCATTGTGTGAATTGCCATAGAGTGCCCGCGATCACGCCGCCGAAGAAGGCCGACCGCAGCGGCACCGTCGTGTTGGGTAGATAGGAGTAAAGGAAGGTTAAGCCTATCCAAATCAGAAAATAGGGACCGAGGATCGCGAGGAGGAGCAACAGGTAACTCATGCCGGGAATTTGCAGGATGGAGCGAACCAGCGTGCCGCTCTGGATAGAGCTGATAAGGCCGAGGGCAGCGACCATCAGGATCGGAAAGGTCAACAGAACGCTCAGGTAGTCGCTGAATTTTCTTCCTAGAGACCGGGTTTTCTGGACTCCCCAAATTCGGTTCAGCGACAGCTCAATGTTGCCGATCACCGAGATGGCAGTCGCGATCAGACCCACCAATCCTAACGCTCCAAGCGTCCCGACGTTGGTGCGATCGATGTAGCGAATGATTTAGGATCGGTTCCAACCTATTCTGCACCCCTAGGCCTTTAAGGATCGAAAACATGAGCGCCAGAAGCGGCACCAAGGAAAGAAGACTCGCGTAGGTCAGGGCGGAGGCGAGTAAGAGACAGCGGTTGCCGATAAATCCTTTAATGACTAAGTTGAGAATGCGCAGCTGTTGGTAGAGATACCGACGGATCCGGGAGAGATCGTCAAGATCTATTTGCCAGAGTCCCTCCTCAAAAAAGCCTTTGATCTCTTTGACCTTAACCAAGGCGATCTCTCTGTGAGAGGCGATAGTTTTTGTCTTTTCTTGACGACCGAAGCTGATTGCGACTTAGAGAGCGTATCCAATGGGCGGTCATGATGTCAACTGCAGTGAGTAGCCATCGCAACGCCGATTTGTTAGCATACGCCATTTAAAAAAGGCGGAGAATTTTGGAATTCGCCCTGAGCATATTGCCTAGCGTCCTCATGGATGGGATCGTCCTGGGCTTCATGTATGCCCTGATCGCCCTGGGCTATACCATGGTCTACGGCGTTCTCGAATTCATTAACTTTGCCCACAGCGAAATTTTTGTCATCGGCGCGTTTGTCGGCGTGGAGATTCTTCTGGGGCTCCAAACATCTGGAAGCCTCGCCGCCCTGCACCCCGCCTTCGTTCTGTTCGTCATTCTTGTCGCCGGCATGCTATGCAGCGGCCTGATCGCGATGGGCTTGGAGCGAGTGGCCTACCGTCCGCTCCGGAGCGCGCCGCGCTTGGTGCCGCTGATCTCGGCCATCGGCGCTTCGTTTTTCCTGCAGGATTTTATTCGCTTCGTTGAAAGCCTCTGGCGCAACACCTTCTACCTCTCCTATCCAAGCCTGGATCTGCTGGAGACGAGCTTGAAGTTCGGCACCGCAGTCGAGGTGCCGATTAAGTCACTTCTCGTGATTGCCACGGCTCTGCTCATGCTCTTTTTCCTGTACTTCTTTGTGAACCGAACCAAGCTCGGCACAGCCATTCGCGCCGTGGCCCAAGATCCAGCGACCGCCTCTCTAATGGGCATTCCGGTGAACCGGATGATTGCACTTACCTTCTTTGTTGGCGGGGCGATGGGAGGCGCCGCGGGGATTCTCTTCGGTCTCCAGTATAGTCTGGTCAATCCCTACAGTGGATTTTTCCCCGGTCTTAAGGCTTTTACGGCGGCTGTCCTCGGCGGCATCGGCAATATTCCCGGGGCGGTGCTGGGGGGAATCGTTCTCGGTCTGTTAGAGGCTTTCGCCGCCTCCTATCTTTCGATCCTGACCGACGGCGCGTTCGGCGCGGAGTACAAAGATCTCTTCGCCTTTGCCGTGTTGATTCTGATCCTCATCTTCCGACCCAAGGGGTTGATGGGAGAGAGGGTGCGGGAGGAGGGAGCGTGAAGGCACTGGCAGCGGGGCTTGGCCTAATAGCTTATATTGGATGCAGCAGCCTCCTTGTCTATTACCATCCCCAGTCGGTCTTAGCCTTTCTCCTTTTTGAGGCGTCGCTCCTGTTGATTTACTACGCTGCGCTTCCTCAAAAGGCGAAATTGTTTCTCTCCTCACTCGTGCTGATCTTTCTTATGCCCGTTCTTGGGGTCTCCAACGGCTACTATCTTGAGGTGGCCATTCAAGTCGGAATATACGTTGCCTTGGCTCTTGGCTTGAATATCGTCGTGGGCCTGGCCGGACTGCTCAACCTAGGATTTGTCGCCTTTTTTGCCATCGGCGCTTATCTCTGGGCAATCTTCGGCTCGCCTCAGGCGAATCAGTTCATTGCCGGAAATTTCTTTCCGCTTTCCCCCTGGTGGTTTTTTGTTTTTCTCGTCCTGAGCATCTTCGCCGGCGCCTTTACGGGAGCGCTGTTAGGTTTGCCGGTGCTCCGTCTCAGAGGGGACTATCTCGCCATCGTCACCCTAGGCTTTGGCGAGGTCATTCGTTCTTTGGTCAACAATCTCGATAAACCGATCAACCTCACCAACGGTCCTAGAGGGATCAATCCGATTGAAAAGCCGCCGCTCTTCTTTCAGCCGGTGCTGCACTTTTTCGGTTTTGAGTCTGCTGCGGCGTCGCTTTATCCGCTCTATTTTTATTTCCTTGTTCTTTTCCTCGTGGTTGTCATCATCCTTGTCACGCGCAGGCTGAACGACTCTTCCATCGGCAGGGCCTGGAAAGCGATCCGGGAGGACGAAATCGCAGCCGCTGCGATGGGGGTCCCGGTCGTGCGGATGAAGCTTCTCGCCTTTGCCGTCGGCGCATCCTTTGCGGCGGCCGTGGGCGTCCTCTTCGCGGCCAAGCAGGTCTACATCAATCCGGAGAGTTTTACCTTTATGGAATCGATCGGGGTGCTCGCCATGGGCATCTTGGGCGGAATGGGTTCCATTCCGGGGGCTATACTCGGCGCAAGCGTGGTGACGATCGTGAACCTGCAACTCCTCAAGGGTCTCTCTCTCTGGCTCAACTCCTTGCGTCAATCAGGGATCGTCCTTTCTCTTCCTCTGCTGGGGAGTTTTGATCTGAGTCAGATTCCGGCTCAATTTGAGCCCGCCAAATACGAGCGTATGGTTTTCGGTCTCATTCTAATCTTGATGATGATCTTCAGACCCCAGGGCATTCTTCCCCCGAGACAGAACAGCGAGAGGTCGAATGGCGCTGCTTGAAGTTCGGCGTGTGACTAAGAGATTCGGCGGGCTCCTGGCTCTGGATCGAGTCAGTCTTGTGCTAGAGCAAGGAATAATCGCTTCTCTGATCGGGCCCAACGGAGCAGGGAAGACCACTCTGTTTCACATCCTGACCGGCATCTATCGTCCGGATCAGGGGGAGATCCGCTTTGAAGATCGTTCCCTCATAGGGCTGAGCCCGGATCAAATCACGGCGGCAGGAATTGGTCGCACCTTTCAAAATATCCGCCTCTTTTCCCACATGTCGGTCCTGGAGAACGTGCTCGTAGGGATGCATCCGCGCATGGACCAGAGGCTTTGGGACATTCTTCTTCGGACACAACGCTTTAATTTCCGTGAGAGAGAAGCTGAAGATAGGGCGATGGAACTGATTAGGCTCGCAGGGCTTCAAGGTCGGGAAGGGGAATGGGCGCACTATCTCTCCTATGGGGACCAGCGGCGACTCGAAATTGCGCGCGCCCTCGCCTCTAAGCCCAAGCTGCTCCTCCTCGATGAGCCGACTGCGGGCATGAATACTTCCGAGGCCCGATCGCTCATGGCGTTGCTGAGGCGACTGATCGGAGAATATGTCCAGACCATTCTGCTCATTGAGCACAACATGCGGGTCGTGATGGGCATCTCGGACCAGGTGATGGTTCTCGATTACGGCGAGAAGATCGCGGAGGGTCGTCCCGACGAGGTGCGGGAGGATCCACGGGTCATTGAAGCCTATCTGGGCAGGGCAAAGTGGGGCGTGAATGCTTAATATCCGAGATATTCACGTTTACTATGATGCCATCCACGCCCTCAAGGGAATTTCTTTTTCTCTCGAGCAGGGCGAGATGGTGACTTTGCTCGGAGCCAATGGGGCCGGCAAGACCACGACACTCAAAACAGTCTCCGGCCTCTTGCGACCCAAAAGCGGCGGCATCGAACTCGACGGCCGCTCGCTTCAATCTGTGGAACCCCATGATATCGTGAGACTCGGGGTCGCCCATGTGCCTGAAGGGCGAAAAATTTTTCCTCGGCTCACCGTGCTTGAGAATCTTAAAATCGGAGCCTAT
>VBLN01000286.1:5376-7479 GCA_005878685.1 Deltaproteobacteria bacterium
GCGCATGGAGCAGCGTTATCGACAAGTCGCCGGAACGCTCTCCGGCGGCGAGCAGCAGATGCTCGCCATCGGTCGCGCGCTCATGGCCCGACCCAGGGTGCTGCTCTTAGACGAGCCCTCCATGGGGCTTGCTCCGATCATCGTCGAGCAGATCTTCGAGACCATCCGGACGATCAACCAAGGCGGCGTTTCGGTCCTACTGGTCGAGCAGAATGCCGCTATGGCGCTGGCGATCTCCGAGCGCGGCTATGTTCTCGAAACAGGAAGCATCATCCTCCAGGGGCGGGCGCGCGATCTCGTCAACAACGATCGCGTGCGCGAGGCGTATCTGGGAGGTTGAAGGGTTTTAGAGTTGAAGGGTCGCAAGAAGAAAAGGGTGACTTCTTACCTTCTCTCCTATGGGCTCGTCTTGTGCACGGCTTTTGCACCCAGAATTTCTCAGGCGTCTGAACCGCTGCGGTCCCCTTTCGACGTGAGCCAACGCCGCGAGCTGTTTGGGGCAAGGGTTGAAGCTTGGTCGTGCCCTGCACCGCCGGCAGCGGTCCGCGATCTCACCTTTAGTGGATTTTACGCAGACACAGGTCAAGGCTCTTCCGTCGTCGATCCTGCTGCGAAGAAGGCTTATGACAACGCAACGCGCGCCATCTCCCAGTACGAAAACAAGCTGGCCGATATGAGCGACGGTTATGTCCGTTCCAACCCACCTGTTGGAGCGGCTGCCGCGTGCGTCCTTGACTGGCTTCACGCTTGGGCGCGTGCGGAGGCGATGCTCGGACGCGCCACGGAGCAGGGGGGCTATGTCCGCAAGTGGGGACTGGCTCCGGTTTCAGCTTCTTATCTTAAGATTCGTATGGAGCCATCGCTTGATCCGGCGAAGAGAAGCGGAGTCGACCGCTGGATCTCACGCTGGGCATCGATAATTAAAGACGATTACTCTACAGGCACGCAGCGAAGCAGCCGTCAGAACAACCATCTTTACTGGGCTGCATGGTCGGTCATGCTTGCCGGTATCGTTCTCAACGACACAGATCTCTACGAGTGGGCTCTGGATCGCTACCGCTTTGCGATGAAACAGATCCAACCGGACGGAACATTGCCCCTTGAGCTGGCGCGAAAATCGAAGGCGCTCCATTATCATAATTTTTCTGTCGCTCCCTTGGTTCTCATCGCTGAAACACTTGAGAAAAATGGCAATGATCCGTTCTCGTGGGGCGATGGGGCGCTTCATATGTTGGTTAAGCGCACGGTCGCGGGACTAGATGATCCAAGTTATTTTGAGCGACTCGCACATGCCAAGCAGGATTTAGGAGGAATTTTCAATGGCTTCGATCTCGCCTGGATGGAGTCTTACTACGCGCGCTTTCGTGACACCTCGCTCGAGAAATGGATTCACCGCTTGCGCCCGATGAAAAATCGGTGGCTGGGCGGCGACATGACGCTGCTGTTCGGCATCCGTGATTTGCGGTCGCTTTGAATTGATGGTTCCATAAGAAAAAATGGAATCTCCTGCTTGCCTTCCATGAACAATCTTTCGCCGCGAGCCGTGCGCTTCTTGGCCACCGAGAAAGGCGGCGAGGTCTCGGCTTTGCTGCTACAGCCGGCGAACGCCCGTTCCTTTCTGGTTCTCGCGCACGGCGCCGGCGCCGGAATGCGCCACAAGTTCATGGAGGATGTTTCCCAAAAGCTGGCGACCCTTGGTGTTGCGACCCTGCGCTATCAGTTTCCGTATATGGAAAGAGGGATCAAAAGGCCGGATTCGGAGGCGATTCTCACCGCGGCGGTCCGCTCGGCCGTCGCCGCGGCTCAAGAGTATGCGGCTGGACTGGCGCTCTTCGCCGGAGGGAAATCGATGGGCGGACGGATGACTTCGTTGGCCGCAGCCAGGGAACCGCTAGATGGCGTGCGCGGCCTTATCTTTTTCGGTTTCCCGCTCCACGCTGCTGGGAAAGCTTCGGCCGAGCGCGGTCAACATCTGGCTGGGGTCAATGTGCCGATGCTTTTTCTTCAAGGCTCGCGTGACACGCTGGCTGATCTCAAGCTTCTCAAACCGCTGTGCGATCGTCTGGGCAAGCGAGCGGAGCTTTACGTCATCGAAGGTGGCGA
>VBLN01000287.1:0-6192 GCA_005878685.1 Deltaproteobacteria bacterium
CTGTTTTCCGCTGCAAAAGAACCTTCTCGTCCCTTCCCTCAATATCACTGGCAAAGAGAAAATTGGCCCGACCAAAACTTAGACGGATCACGACCGAGGAGTCGCCGATCTTGTCTTCGTGGGGATAGAGGACGCAGAGTTGCACTCGATCAATAAAGCGGCAAGGATCGGCGCTGCTGAGAAAAATTCTTTTCACCGGCGATCCCTCTACGGCCTCTTCCATCGCTTGATAACGGACTGTGCGGCCCTTGCTAGGACCCAACCAAAACTCCGACGGCGCGAACTCCTGTACGATGGTCTTCATGCCGCCGTAATGGTCCACACGAGGATGACTCACGAGCAGATAATCCACCTTGAGGATCTTTCGCGATCGAAGAAAGGGCGCAATGATTCCGTCGCCGGTATCGAATTCGCCCGTCGCTGTCCCGCCAGCGTCGATGAGCAGCACCTTGGAGCCGGGAAACTCCACCACCGCCGCATCGCCATGACCCACGCTGAGGTGGGTGACCCGCAGCTCCTCGCGGTGCCAGCGCTCCTGCCACCAGTAAAGTCCGTCGGCAAGAATCCCTATGCAGAGTGCTCCCAGTAGCAGGACCAGATGAGCCCTGCGACGAAGAGACAAAAGAGAGAGGAACGCGAGGTAGAGTATGCCGACTTCCAAGAGGTTGGGCACTGGAACGGCAATATTGGCCAAAGGCAATCGGGAAAAGAAACCGACCATCCCATGCGTGAGAGACAAGATCGGTTCGGCCAACCAGACGAGCGGTAGCGCCAAGCCAGGCGCCAGGAGAGAGAGAAAACCGATCAAAAGTCCCAAAGGCACAACGACAAAGCCGACCAGCGGGACAACAACCAGATTAGAAAGAAAGCCGACTAATGAGAGATGGCCGAAATAATGCGCGATCAACGGTCCCGTCCCGACTGTTGCCAGAATAGGAACCGCCAGATGCAACCCGATCTGACGCGACCTGCGGCGCCACCAACTCTTTTCCTGGGGCAACTCGCGCGGCGGCCGCGTGGAAGACCGCTGATTTATTTTCCTTAGGCCCCAGACGATAAAGAGTACGGCGAGAAAAGAGAGCTGAAAGGAAATATCCATGATGACGCCGGGCCAAGCAAGGCCGATGAGCAAAGCCGCCAACGCCAGGCTGCTGAAAAGCTCCTCCTCTCGATCGAGCAGGACTGCCAATTCATAGATGCCGATCATGATGGCCGAACGCACGGTCGGAACCATCGCCCCTGCCAAGGCCGTATAGAAGAGCACAGCTACGAAAGAGGGAAGCGCTGCAACCTTGAGCAGATTCCAATGCAACAGAAGAGTCGTACTGAACGACCCGAGAAAACGAACTCCAAAGAAGACGACCAGCCCGAGCATTCCGACGTGCAGACCGGAGATGGAGAGAACGTGGTTCACCCCTGCGGCGGTGAAGTCGTTCCGCACCTCTTTGGAAATCCCGCCCATATCACCCACGACCAATGTCTTCATCAAAGCCCCATTTTGCGGCGAGAAGTAACTTTCAATAAAGCCGCGGATCTCGCGGCGTAGATGTTCGACGCCGTGCCAAAAACCGGAGGATTGGCGAATTAACAATTCCAACCCGTCGTCATTTTCCAGGAAAGCCGTCGCATAGATCTGCCGCCGAGCCAGGAACGATGCGTAATCGAAACCGCCCGGATTACCGTTGTTGCGGGGGATTAGAGGCCGCACCCAGAAACGGATCCGGTCGCAGGTCGCCGGTGATCTCCTGCGCGCCGGTGGGGTGCCAGACGCGCTCTGAGCGTACCACCCAGCGGCTGCGCTGAGGGAGCCTCTCAGGCTCATAGTGAAGCACGCCTTCGAGGTAGACTTGAGAACTTTCGTTCATGATCGATCGGAGATGGTCCGATGAAAATTGGGGATGAAGAAGTTGACGATGCCTGGCATAACCTAAAACAAAAGCTATCGCCGCCACTGCAATGAAGACAGCCCACATTCTCTTAGCTCGCCAGAAAAAAAGCAGCAGCGGAACAATGAAAAAAAGTGAAGCGGAAGACGGAAGAACTATGGGTGTAGCGGCGACAGCCTGGCCGAAAAGAAGAGACAAGGTCGGCGCGATGAGCCAACTAGAAGGATTCTTTTCCAGCACGCCTCTGCTGACATGGGCGGACTCGATAGAAGGCACAAAGCTCGATTCAACAAGGGCGTCCAATCGGTACTCGCTCCCGGAGCGGTTGTTACCATAATATTTGTCGAATTAGTAGTCACGTCGCTAAGGATATCGAAGAGGATCGAGGGTTGTATCGAATCAGCTCGAAGGATCGTGGGGCGACTTCGGTCCCAGCGATTCGAGGATTTCTCGGGCGACCCTGTCATTCATCGATGGAACCTTGAGCAGCTCCTCCAAAGTCGCCTCCTCGATCCTTTTGATGCTGCCGAAGGCGCGCAGAAGCGCCCGCTTGCGCACACCGCCAATTCCCGGAATCTTGTCCAGCTCCGAATAGAGGGTCGCCCGGCTCCTCAACTTCTTATGGTAGGTGATAGCGAAGCGGTGCGCCTCATCGCGCACCCGCTGGAGTAGAAAAAGCGCATTAGAGTTGCGTCGCAAAACAATGGGATTGCTCTGTCCCAGAAGAAAGACTCTCTCTTCCGTGCGTTGAATCTCCGCGCTGCGCGCCGAGCGCTGGACGCGCTCCTTGGCCAGAGCGGCCACGTCGACGTCTTTGACTCCCAGCTCTCTCATCGCCGCAAGCGCCATGGCGAGCTGCCCCTTCCCACCATCCACGACCACAAGATCCGGCAGGTCCCCCTCGGCCATTCCGCGAGCGAAGCGTCTCTTAAGGACCTCGTGCATCATCGCGAAATCGTCCCCGCCGAATTCCGTTATTACCGTCCGGATGCGATAGTGGCGATAAAAGTTCTTATCCGGCTCGCCATTCATGAAGGTCACCATGGAGCCGACGGCGTTGGAGCCGTGGATGTTGGAAATATCGTAGCACTCGATTCTCTGGGGATAGTGCTTGAGCCGCAGTCCCTGCTGAAGCTCAAGGAGCATCCTTTCCCTCTCTTTCTCCTGATCGTGGCGCTCAAAGAAGCTCTGGCGGGCATTTTCCACGGCCATCTCCACCAGTTGTCGCTTGTCCCCTCTTTGAGGAGAGAGGATGGAAACCTTTTTTCCCTTGCGCTCGCCCAGATATTCCTCACGGACCTCCCGGTCTTCAAGCTCAATAGGGACAAGAATCTCGTCGGGCACAAAGCGATCCCCTTGATAGAACTGGGTCAGCAGCGACTCCATAATCTCCTCATCGGGGAACTCGATATCTTCCAAGGAGTAAGCCTGATTCCCCGTGAGCTTTCCCTGGCGGACAAAGAGGACCTGAACTTCGATGAATCCTCCCTCGCGATAGAGTCCGAAGATATCCTGATCCGCTCCCCAGTGAGAGACCATGCGCTGTCTTTCCACGGTCTTCTCCACCGCCTGGATCTGATCTCTGATCTTTGCCGCGGCCTCGAATTCCAGCGCCTCAGCCTTTTCCTCCATCTTGCGTCGAAGCTCATCCATCAGCGTCTGCTGCTTCCCTTCGATGAACAGGAGGGCTCGCCTAAGGTTCTCCTGATACTCCTTGGAATCCACCGGCAAGACGCACGGCGCCAAACAACGCTTGATTTGGTACTGCAGGCAAGGCCGCGCTCGGTTTTTAAAGTTGTACTCCGTGCAGTTTCTGAGTAGAAAATGTTTTTCGATGATATCGAGCGTTTCCCTGACGGCGATCGCCGAAGAATAGGGGCCGAAGTAGCGGCTCCCATCTTTTACGATCTTCCGGGTCGCGACAATTCTCGGCCAAGGGTGCTGCACGTTGACTTTGATGCTGAGATAGCTTTTGTCGTCTTTGAGACGAATGTTGTAGCGCGGCTTGTATTGCTTGATCAGGTTGTTTTCCAGGATCAAGGCTTCCTTCTCGTTTTGCGTGACCAGCGTTTCGAAGTCGCCGACCTTGCGCAGAAGGAACTCGATCTGCGAGCGCCCGTCGCCGCCGCGGAAGTAGGCGCGCACCCGCGCCCGCAAATCCTTCGCTTTGCCGACGTAAATCACTTTCCCATTCCGATCCCGCATTAGATAGACGCCGGGCCGAGGAGTCAGGCCGTCCAATTTTTCTTCAATCAGAGACATCTCAAACCCTTCAGCAATCCTCCAAAATTATAGCTTAAATGGGTCTTCGAGCAATTGCCAGCCGCCGCAATGGAACCATGGCTGAGAGCTGAAGGCAGAAAGCTTACATAACCTTGACCTCATTGAGAGCAAAATGTTAGCTTTATTCGCCCTGAAGGGAGGGAGAACTATGCCGAGGAAACTTCAAATGACGATTCTCACCTTGATGACGCTTCTGGGCTCTGGAACAGGCTCCGCTCAAGAGAAGCTCCGGCTTGCATGGGCGGGATTTAGTCCAACGAACAGCCCAATCTGGGTTATCGAGGATCGAAAGCTGCTCCAAAAGATGGGCGTTCAGCCGGAAATCATCGCCATCAGCAATAGCCCCACGGTCCTTCAAGCCCTCTTGGCCGGCGAGATCGATGCCGCCAGCATTTCCGTCACCACGCTTACCAGCTCCCGTTTGGCCGGAGCGGACACGGTGATGATCGTCGGCGTCGTCCCGACATTCGTCGACCACATCGTCTCGCTTTCGAGCATCACCGCCGTAGAACAGCTCAGAGGAAAAACAGGTGGGGTCAATCGACTCGGAAGCACGTCCGATCTGGGGCTCCGGCTCGCGCTTAGAAAATTGGGCGTCGATCCAGAGAAAGACGTAACAATCATCCCCACTGGAGGCACCGCAGAAAGATTCGCGGCGCTTTCAAGGAGCTTAACTCAGTTCACGATTATACCGGAACCGTTCTTGACCCAGGCGGAGAAGCTCGGCTTCCGAAATCTTTTTAACATCAGTGACCTCAAGATCCCCTTTTGGTGGAATGGCGTCCTCACGCGTGAAAGCATTATTAAAACTAAGCGTCCGCTCATGCAGAAATTAGTCCGCGCTATGGTCGAAGCTATTCACATCATCAAAACCGAAAGGGAGTACGAAAAAACACTCATTAAGAAGAATTTGGGCATTTCCGATCCGGAAGGCTTAGAAAGGGCTTACAAAGATTATTCCAACGCGTTTCCTGAAGCGCCTTATCCTACGCCAGAGGGGGTCAAGACGATGCTCGATGATTTGGCGCGACAAAATCCAAAAGCCGCAACAGCCGACCCGACAACCTTCGTTGACCCCAGCTTTGTTAGAGAGTTGGAGTCCTCCGGTTTTATCAAGCGGCTCTATAAGAAATAGGTGCGACGATGAGCGCTCAGGGTGCAACTCTCGATAACTGTGAGTAGGAGGCCTTCATGAACAGGCAATTTCTTCAATCCCTTTTTTCGCGGGTGGCGATTCTTTTTACCGCCAGCGGTCTTCTCATGCCGGTATCCTTTGCCAGCAGGGGCCTCAGAAGGCGCCGCCGGGCAAGGCGCCCGGAAAAGCGGCGGGCACCGAGCCGAAGTTCAAGGCGATCTGGGAGCCGGTGAACGTAAAGGAAGACCTCGAGTTGATGGCCGTGCACTTTGTGAGCGCCGACGAAGGCTGGGTAGCTGGCGGCAAAAACGCGCTGAACGGCGGCGTGATTTTCCACACGAAGGACGGCGGCGCCACTTGGGAGGTGCAGCTCGGAGATCCCCAGTCGAGCGACCGCGCGTATCGTGACCTGCGCTTCCTCGACGCCAGGACCGGCTTCGCAGTGCAGAGCACTTCGGGCGGCGACCACAAGCTGTTGCGCACCACAGACGGCCAGAGCTGGGTGCCCGTCGGAACTGTGGGCCAGCACCGCACCGACTACCAGTTCGTTTCTGCGGAGGTCGGCTTCTACACCGGCCGCGACCAGATCCTCCGCACCAGTGACGGGGGGCGCAGATGGCAGGTCGTCTTCAGCTGCCGCGTGAAGGCTGAAGTGCAGGGGCTGACGCGTGACGTGCCGTGCGAGTTCTCGAAGATGTTCTTCCTTAACAGCAACGTAGGGTATGCCATCAGCATTGAGATCGCGCGCGACGGCGGCTTCGTCGTGGCGAAAACCACCGACGGCGGGACCTCCTGGACGCCTCAGGTGGTGTTGCCGGGCGAGAATGCCAAGGAAGGCGACCTCCATTTCTTCGACGAGAACAACGGCGTGCTGCGCACAATTGACGG
>VBLN01000287.1:6347-6788 GCA_005878685.1 Deltaproteobacteria bacterium
CCGGTGATTGCGTCCAGCCTCCCAGCACGCGACCGGGGCTACGCCGCGGGAGAGCACGGCATGGTGTACCGCTACCGTATCGTGCCGATCCAATACACGTCGAAGGGGATGCTTCCCGCGCCGATGATCGCGGGTCCGGTCCCCAGGTAAGTCCCGCGGAACCGGCGGCGAAATCGCAGCGCGCCCAGGGTCCGGTTGTCCAGTAGCCGGACGCCTCGGGTTTTATCAGGTAGCTCTACAAGAGAGGAAAAGTTTAAGGATGCCCCCTAACTCGCGCCTTTTTTCCTTTCTTCCACGACCTTGCTCAGGATGTCCTTGAGACGGCCTTTGTGCATAAACTGTCGCTCTCCGAGATACTCGATGTCGTCCACAACGAAGCGATTTCCTTCCCGAACGACGAAGACTCGGTCTTTCCAAGTAAACTCGGAATTATCACGATCA
>VBLN01000288.1:0-2052 GCA_005878685.1 Deltaproteobacteria bacterium
CCTTGCTGAAATCGAGGCTGCCTTCAACAAGAAATTTGGCCTCAAGGCGCGGATCAACTTTGCCGCTGGTCCGGACATGAACGCGCGGGCCGCCCGGCTCATCACCGAGGTCAAGGCAAACAGAAAGTCTTCCTCGGATTTTTATCTTGGATCTCAGTCTCACTTTGCCTTGCTCCATAAGGAAAACGCCTTAGACATCGTCAACTGGTCTGGAATATTTCCCTGGGTAACTAAAGAGATGGAGATCTTCCCCGGCCAAGGGGTGTTGGTCTATACCTCTCCCAACGGCATCATCTACAACTCGAATTTGATCCCCAAGGATAAGGTACCCAAGGGCTACGCGGACTTGGTCGATCCCCGTTTGAGCCCGACCTGGGCCGGGAAGCTGGCGATCCCGCTCTACGTCGCATGGCTAGCCGAGTTGTCATTGGCGTGGGGTCAGGAGAAAGTGAAAGACTTTGCCCGCAAGGTGGTTGCTCTAAGCGGAGGAAGGCTGCGGTACAGCGAAGAAGAGCGGATCGTCAGCGGCGAATTCCCGATCATGGCGAACATCGGTGGGGCGCTAAAGGCCATGTGGACGTGGCAGGCCAAGGGAGCACCGTTGGTCGCGGTGCCCGGTTTGACGCCGATCAACACCGACTACTTTCAGGTCGGGGTTCCGATAAATTCAGCCCATCCGAACTTGGCGAAGCTGCTCGTTGCCTTCATGGCCTTCAAAGAACCCCAGGCGATTTTGCAGAAATACGAATCGCGCAGCTCTCACCTTGTTGGAGGAACCATGATGGCAAAGTATCTGCGTGAAACTCGCGTCGCCCTCCAGGAGCCGAAGGATTCGATCGCCTATTACCTCAAGAGCGAAACCGCAGAAGGCCTAAAGTTCAAAGAAGAGCTCGCGAACATCCTGAAGCAATAGCAGCCCGATCCAGCTGCGAGTTTCGAGTTGGGTGTTTTGAGTCAAGCCGAAGCCCGAGGCTCGGAACTCGGAAGTGGTAGGAACAGGAGGAAGATTCAATGCTGTCGAGAGAAGAGAACGAGTTCCTGACCCGAGTGGGCCCGGGAACGCTTGCCGGTGAGATGCTGCGCCGCTACTGGCACCCGATAGGTTTCGCCGAGGAGTTGAAAGGAAGGCCGAAGCGAAGAAGAATCTTGGGAGAAGATCTCGTTCTTTTTCGCGATGATCAAGGCAGGCCGGGGCTTCTCGCCTTGCGCTGCTCACATCGCGGGACATCCCTGGAATTCGGCCATATCGAAGACGGCGGTCTGCGCTGTTGCTACCATGGGTGGCTTTATGATGTCGAAGGTAAGATTTTGGAAATGCCCGGCGAGCCTGCTGATAGTACCTTTTGGCAACGCCTTCGCCACTCCGCCTACAAGGTTCAAGAATTGGGCGGAGTTATTTTCGCTTACCTCGGACCAGATCCTGCGCCTCTTTTGCCACGCTGGGACGTATTGGTCAGAGAGGACGGCGTGCGCGCACGGCGGGCAAGGACGGTCCATTGCAACTTTTTTCAGATGATCGAGAATTCCGTGGACCAGCACCACGCCAAGTGGCTGCACCGGACCTCATCGACTCCAACATGGGACGACGGCGAGATTAATCCGCAAGTATTTGATTACGGGGTTTTAAACACCTACACCCGGCGTGTCGCCGACGGGAAAAGATACGCTCACGTCAACTTTTTTGTCATGCCGACTATGAATAAAACCGGCAACGTGGAAGAAGGGCATCCTGGCGAACACCAAGCCAGCAGCTCGGGAGAGGTCATGCGCTGGCGCGTGCCGATCGACGACACCCAGACGATGCATTTCACGGTTGAATTTGGCGCCGTCGTTGACGGCAGACCGGCGGCGAAAATCATGAAAGACGACTCGGAAACAGGGCTCCAGGAGACTCAACCCGGCGTCTACAGATGGGACGATTCGATTGCCTGGTTTGCCAGAGGCGATCAGGATCGGGCTGCGCAAGAAAGCCAGGGCCCCATATATGACCGCAGTACGGAACATCTGGGTGCCACAGATAAGGGCGTCATCTTTTTGCGCCGCTTATATAAA
>VBLN01000288.1:2152-6197 GCA_005878685.1 Deltaproteobacteria bacterium
AGACTTCGGAGGGCCGCTTCGAAGTGACACGAACACGATATTCTAGGAGGCTTCCATGAAGGCCCGCGGGTCTGGTTTTCTCCTGACGCTTCTGCTTGCGTTAGCGGCCGCTTGTCCATTGAGCGCAGCGGAGACCCTCGATCAATTGATTGCGGGGGCAAAGAAGGAGCCTGAGATGACGTTTATTGCCGGCGCCTCGGTTTTCGGCGGACCGAGAGCTCTGTCTGAAATCGAGGCGGCCTTCAACAAGAAATTTAGTCTCAATGCTCGACTCCGATTCGCCGCGGGCCCCGAAATGAACGCGGTGGCAGCGCGAGTCATTACGGAATTAAGGAGCGGCGCCAAGTCATCCACCGATATCTACCACGGCTCCCAATCTCACTTTTCCTTGCTGCACCAAGAAAAGGCGTTAGAGCAAGTCAACTGGTCCGGCGTTTTTCCCTGGATCAGCAAGCCGATGGAGATTTTTCCCAACGAGGGAGTGCTGATCTTCACATCGCTGCGCGGAATCATCTACAACTCGAATCTGATTCCTAAAGACAAGACGCCCAAGACTTACGAGGACTTGGTCGATCCGCGCCTGAGCCCGGCCTGGGAAACTGGCGATCCCGCCATACGTCTCCTAGTTGGTCGAGCTGTCAATGATCTGGAATGAGGAAAGAGTGAAAAATTTCACGCGTAAGTTGGTTGTCCTAAGCGGGGGACGACTTCGGTACGGCGAGGAGGAGCGGGTTGTGAGCGGCGAGTTCCCGATCGCCGCCAACATGGGCGGGGCCGTGGAGCAGATGTGGAAATGGCAAGGCAAAGGAGCGCCTCTGATTGCCGTCACTGGCTCGAACCCGGTTCTCCCTTCCTATTTTCAGTTAGGCGTGCCGAAAAATTCCGCTCATCCCAACCTGGCGAAGCTGCTCGCCGCGTTTATGGTATCCAGAGAGGGCCAAGCCATCCTGGAAAAACACGAGTCCGCGTCCTCCCATTTGGTTGACGGGACGAAGATGGCGAAATATCTCTGCGATACGCGCATCGTACTTCAACAACCGAAAGACTCCATAGCTTTTTACCTGAAGGGCGAGGAGGGAGGTTTGGAGCTGAAGGAAGAGTTAACCAAAATGCTGAAGCAGTGAAAAAAAACATTTCCAATCTCGATTGGTCCAGGCTTTTGCTCCTGGGAGTCGCGGGAATCTCGGCGCTGGCCATTCTTGGCCTGCTGGCGATGGTGGTGTGGATGAGCCTCAGAACCGGAGTTCCCGGCCAACCCTCCTCATACACGCTTAAAAACTACACCGCATTGTTAAACGATCCTTACACCTACCGGGTGATGGTCACAACATTGATCTTTTCCGCCGTCACCATCGCCGTCTCGGTGCCCTTGGGATTTGTGTTCGCCTGGCTCATCGAGCGGACTGACTTGCCTTATAAAGCCCTGGCGATGAGCCTTCTGAGCATTGGCATTCTCTTTCCTACATTTCTAAAGGCCATGGGCTGGGTGTTTCTGCTCCATCCGCGTATCGGCGTCATCAATATTTTCTTGATGCAGCTCTTTGGGCTTAAGAATGCGCCGCTGAATATCGCGACGCTGCCGGGAATCGGTTTCGTCGAAGGGCTGACATTGGCCCCGCTGGCTTACGTGATGATCTCCGCGGCCCTGCGCGGCATGAACCCCGCGTTCGTCGAAGCGGCGAGCATCCACGGGGTAAGCAAGTGGAGAACTCTGCTTCGCGTCGAATTGCCTTTGGTCTGGCCTGCTTTGGTCTCCGCCGTCATTTGGATGCTCACGGTCGCGATTGCCGCTTTCGACGTTCCGGGCGTGATCGGCATGGCGAACAATATCTTTACTTTCAGCACGGCTATTTACTTTATGATCAACCCGAACGAAGGTCTGCCGCGATACGGGTTGAGCGGAGCGTACGGGACGATTATGGTGGGTCTTTCTTTGATTCTGATGTTTCCCTATTTCCGCGCCTTAAAACAGAGCCATCGGTATCAAATCATCTCCGGCAAATCTTATCAGTCGCGGCCTATCGAGCTCGGGCGCTGGTGGCTCTTTGGCTGGGGGCTCCTCGGGCTCTATCTCGTGCTCGCCTTTATCCTGCCGTTGCTCGCCATCTTCTGGGTCTCGCTTCTGCCTTACGTCCAGGTCCCGTCTAGGCAAGCTTTTTCAGTCGCTTCCTTCGAGCGCTACAGCGCTGTTGTGTTTGATTCCGCGCTGTTGCAGGCGGCGTGGAATACGCTCGTTCTCATGGTGGCGGTGCCTACCCTCATCGTGTCGATAAGCACTGCCATCTCTTGGGTCGTTACCCGGTCGCGCATGCGCGGAAGGATGGTCTTGGATGCGATAGCGTTTCTGCCCCACCCTGTGCCTCACCTGCTCTTTGCCCTGGCCATCGCCTACGTTGCGCTTTTGGTGTCCGATGTAGTCCCATTGTACGGAACGCTCTTTGTGCTGCTAGCGGTCTACGTTATTTGCTGGATCAGCTTCGGCACCCGGGTCCTGAACAACAGTATGGTGCAGGTGCATCGCGAGCTGGAGGAGGCGGCTCAGGTGGGAGGGGTTCCCACATTTCGCGTCCTTTGGAAGGTGATTCTGCCATTGATTCGCCCGGGTCTTGTCTACGCGTGGATTTGGACCTCGCTTTCGGCCTATCGTGAGCTCACTATGGCGGTTTTCCTGGCGTCGCCGAATAGTCAGCTGCTGTCCACCTATATCTGGGGACAGTGGCATGGCGGCGGGCTCGGCGACGCGGCAGCCATCGCCGTGATCATGATCGTGATCATGTCGCCGCTAGTTACGAGCTTTTGGATCTACGCGCGGCGGCAGCAGCATGTAGCCTCTTCGGTCTCGTAGGTCGAAGCTACCAGGTCGACTGGGGAATAGGGGCAGCACGTTGGCGTTGAACGATTTAAGCGACTTGAACGGTTCAAACCGTTCAAGCCGTTCAAGTAGGTTGTAATGATCGGCATCCACTCGTTAACGAAGACATTCAAGACCGCCACCGATACCGTCCGGGCTGTCGATGGAGTCGACTTGCAGGTCAAGGAGAAAGAGTTCTTTGTGCTCCTGGGGCTCAGCGGCTCCGGCAAAACGACGCTGCTCAGATGCGTCGCGGGTTTGGAGAAGCCGGAATCGGGAGAGATTTCTCTAGGAGAACAGATCGTCAGCTCCGCGGAGCGCGGTATTTTCATTCCTCCGGAGGATCGGGCGATCGGCATGGTTTTTCAGTCCTACGCGGTGTGGCCGCATATGACCGTGTTCCAAAACGTCGCTTTCCCTCTAACCGACGGCAAACGAAGGCTGCCGCGATCCAAAGTTCAGGAAAGAGTTGTGGCTGCTCTTGAATTGGTCCAGCTCTCGGCTGTCGCGGACAGGCCGGTGCCTTTTCTGAGCGGAGGCCAGCAGCAGAGAGTGGCGCTTGCGAGGGCGTTGGCCGTGGAGCCCCGAGTTCTCCTCATGGACGAGCCGCTGAGCAACCTGGACGCCCGCCTGAGGGAGGAAGTCCGAGAAGAGATCAGGGGCCTGGCAAAAAAACTGGGCATCACGGTTCTCTACGTCACGCATGATCAGGTCGAAGCGATGGCGCTGGCCGACCGGATCGCGGTCATGAGCGAGGGAAAGATTTTGCAGATCGGTGCTCCCCAGGTGCTGTACCATTTTCCGCTGAACCAGAGCGTCGGGGAATTCTTGGGCTCTATGAACGAGTTCGCGGGCACGGTACAAAACGAGAGTTGCGTCAAAACCGATCTGGGAATGGTCCATTGCGCCGTCCCGAACGGCGCGCCGACAGAGGTCATCGTCGCTATCAGGCCCGAGGATCTCTGCCTCTCATGTGACCCCAGCGGTTCGAACAATGAGTTCCCCGCTCGGCTCATCTCTCAACTCTTCCTCGGAGACATCACGGTTTATTACCTGTCCGCCAACGAGAAAAAAATGCGCGGCAAGACGACCCAGGTTGATCGGCAGTTGAAAACAGGCAGCCGGGTCTATGTGCGCTTTCCCGCCGAGAAACTTAAGATCTTCCCGCGGTAAGATGTTGGGCCAATCCATAAA
>VBLN01000288.1:6215-6713 GCA_005878685.1 Deltaproteobacteria bacterium
TTCCCCGCCCCAAAGTCTTTGCTCAGGGGGCGCGGCCACCGTCGTGATGGGCACAAAATTGTCCACCTCGGCCTTTCTTTGGCCAGGCTGGGTGCTTAGACAGCCGGGGAAGGTAGAGGATTCTCCCGCTTTTTCCGCTCAAATGGACCTCGTAGAGCCAAGGCATAGAACTTGCTGCGTGTAAAAATAGATCCCCATTCGGCAGAAAATAAGTGAAACGGCTTTCGAAGACTACCCTTTCCCTCACTCTGTTCGCAGCCATTGGCGTTCCGCCGGTCTTCTCACAAGCAGTGGAGGATACGATGTACGAGCGGTGGGTAGAATACCGGAACGGTGAGATCTCAATGGAGTTCGATCAGATCCCAGTGGACGTCGCGCTCGAGACAATCCGCGTAAAGACCGGACTTCACATTGTCCTGCCTTCTGCGGCGGACAGTGAGCTCGTTAGCCTGCGGCTGAGCCGACTCCCGCTCGAGCTCGCCGTCCGTTCGCTACTTT
>VBLN01000288.1:6758-10480 GCA_005878685.1 Deltaproteobacteria bacterium
CAAACGAGTCTGCAAGCCTACCTCCCCGTCCTAACGTGGCACCGCAGGTAACGCCCGAAGAGCAAGATGCGCTCCTGAAAACGTTGGAGCGCTGGAGTGAGCTGGACCTCGGTGAGCGTGAACAGATCGAAGAGCGTCTAAAAACTATGTCGCCATCTGAAACCCGCGAGCAGCTGGTCCAAGTGTACGGGCAACAGGTATTAGGAATTCAGAAATGACCGGCTTAGCCGTTATATCGGCGAAGACATAGCGTCATTGCCTTCGCCAGCCACAGCTGTTGAAGGCCGGCGCTGCCCTCAACGCGAAAGTCCGAACGAGCTGATATCCCCTCCGGAGAAGAAGGTACCGATGAGGTTGCCGCGCGTGATTGGAAGATCGACGTGCGACGGGTGCGACTCGTCGTGGTAGATCGTGATCCGAGCCGGGCGCGGCCGCCGCAAGTGGTTGCGCGCGAGCGCCTGCAGGGAATTTAGCGGCGGCTCGTCGTCGGCGCCTTTAATGCGGATGGCGATGCGCTCACCGGCCTGGAACAACCGCGCCGTCGGCACGATTGGAATGCGCAGCTCGTAGATCTTGCCCGGCTCCAGCGGCTCCCGCTCTTCATGCGCTAGCATCGGTTCCCAGGGCTCGCTGTCATCACGCGGGCGGCGTTGCGAAGCCCTCAGCCAGCCACGTGTCAGCTCATGCTCATTGCCGCTCCGATCAACGAGTAGCAGGGTCACGAACAGCAGCGCCTCCGTGTCGGTGGTGGACAGGTACAGGGTCAGGACGCTTGGGCCAAGAATCTCGGTGTTCTCGACGAGCGCAGGCGTCGCATAGGTCACCGCGCCGTGCTCGAAATTCGATTCGTCGAATGAATCGACGCTTTCGCCCGGCCATAGCTCGTGCTCGCTGAGCACCCCATCCTTGTGCAGATAGAACGTCATCCAGCGCGTCTCGGGCGGCGGCCAGTCCGCCAGCGATTTCCACTCGCCGGTGGGCGGGATGAAGCAGCGGATCGGCGGCTCCTCCATGACGCTGTTGTTTATTCCCTTGAGCCAGTAGTCGAACCAGCGCAGCGATTCGTGCTGATACTGATACAGCGGGCGGTCGAGATAGATGGGTGGACCAATGACCATCTTCTTCGGCCCCTTCCAGTCCTTCCATGCCGTGAACGCTCCGGGCAGGTGCAGACCGTAGTTGCCCCAGCAGGCGCCCAGGTAAGCAGGGACCATGGCCTTTGCATCATGAGCGTTGCGCGCGTGCCAGAACGGTCCATCGAAGGGATGCAGCAGCACGTCAACGACAAGGGCGTTAGTCCCAACCTCCGGATTTTGCAGCGCTTCACGCAGCGGCGGCACGGTCATAATCTCCTCGTCGCGCATGGCCCGATCGATCGCCTGCCTGAAGGCCTCTTCGCCGTTCATTTCCTTGTAGATGCTTCGGTACCTGGGCCGGTGGAGGCTGTTACGCCAATGGGTGAGGAAGCCGTGCGCCAGGATGCCGCCGTGGTAGCAGCGATGGCGGTAGTCGTCGGTGCCGGCGAATGGGGCAAAGATCGCCTTCAGCGATTTCGGGCTTGCCGCGGCAACGGCCTTGGCCAGCCGGGCGAAATAGGAGACGCCGAACATCCCGGTGTTGCCGGTGCTCCACGGCTGCGCCGCCAGCCAGTCGGTGAGGTCGCAGATATCCTGGACCTCGACCGGACCCATGAGTTGATAGAAGCCCTCCGACTTCCCGGTGCCGCGCACGTTGAAGACGGCGTGGACGTACCCGCGGCGGGCGAAGAAGGTCGAGTCGCCGCTTTCCATGTAGCCGCGCATCGGAGTGAAGCCGACAGGGCGCATCGGCGGCGACTGCAGATCCTTGTTATAGGCATGAGCACCAAGGATCACGGGGAAGCGGCCAGACGATGCGGGCCGGTAAATGTCTCCGTCGAGCGCCGTACCGTCCGGCATGCGAACCTTCACGTCCCGCTCCACCGTAACTTCGTACTTTCGTTCCGACGTGGACCACGTGCGTGTGAACATGAGTTTGCGACCTCCCTACGTAACCCCGCATACTTCAAGCCTGATGAAAAGTCTATCCCCGCCTTTGCCGGCTGGCTAGCACCAAGAGTCTTGCTGCGCGACATTGACGAGGCTTTATCTTTTTTGCTACAGCATTCTCAGTAGGCGCAACGATGAATAGCGACAAGCCCGTAGCACTGGTGACCGGCGCGGCCACGGGAATTGGTCGTAGTGCAGCTATGGCGTTGGCCAAGCATGGCTACAACGTCGTCATCAATTTCAGCCGAAGTGAGGAAGCGGCCAAGACCACCGCGCGGGATGCCGAAGCGGCCGGCGCGCAGACGTTGTTGTATCGATGCGACGTCAGCGACGACGCATGCGTGCAGGCCATGCTCGAGGCGACGGAAAAAAAGTTCGGTCGGCTCGACGTGCTGATCAACAACGCGGGAACTACAATCGATGTCGAGCCCAAAAACCTGGATGGAGTAAAGGTCCAAGAGTGGAACCGCGTCTTTGCAGTCAACGTGCTTGGGTTATTTCTTGTCACCCGGGCCGCCGTGCCGCTGCTCAGGAAATCACCGAACGGCTGCATCGTCAACACCTGCAGCATCGCAGGCCTAAGGCCCAGCGCGCAGCCGTTACCCTATGCGGCCAGCAAGGCCGCGGTTGCTAACCTGACTAAGACTCTTGCAAATGCACTCGGGCCCGAGATCCGCGTCAATGCAGTCGCTCCAGGTTGGATGGAAGGGGACTGGATGAGAAGAACCCTCGCTGAAAACTACGAGGGGTTGATGGCTCGGCGCGCTCACTACACGCCGCTCAAACGGTGCTGCACCGCGGACGATGTCGCCGAGACGATGCTGAGTCTCATCTTGAGCAACCATTTCGTCACCGGCGAGATCATTGTCATCGACGGCGGATTCTCGAGTACCACGTAACTCAGCACAGAGTTTTGAGTAATGAGTTTTGAGGGTTCAGGTTTGAGGCTTCAATGGCTTGTCTGTCCTCAGTACTCGCAGCTCGTTACTCATTATTTTGAGGCATCGGATGCTTGAAGGCGTTGTAAGATTTCCTCCTGAGTTCGCCGCTCGCTACCGCGAGAAAGGATATTGGGAGGACCGATCTCTTGCGGACACTTTTGTCGAGGTATTCGCCAAGCATGGCGATCGGGTGGCGGTTATCGACCGTAACCATGCTGTCACCTACACCGAGCTAAACGAACGATCGGAACGGCTGGCGCTCAATCTTCTAGATCAGGGCCTCAGACCGATCGACCGCGTGGTCATGCAGCTTCCTAACGTCGTCGAGTTCGTCTACCTATACTTCGCCCTCCAAAAGATCGGCTGCATCCCGATTATGGCGCTTCCCACTCATCGCTACCGTGAGGTAAGCCAGTTCGTCGAGCTATCCGGCGCAGTCGCCTGCGCAGCGCCAGACCAAGTCAGAGACTTTGACTACAGAGAGCTTATCCGGCGAATTCGCCAGAGCAGCAAGACGCTGCGCCTCGGGATTATTTTAGGTGACGCGCCAGAGGGCTTTTTGTCTTTGACCGGCCTCATTCAACGGCAAAGCAAACAGTCGCCGGAAGAACTAAAGAAAATAACCATCGATCCCGAAGACCCGGCGCTGTTCCAGCTCTCAGGTGGCACCACCGGCGTGCCCAAGCTCATACCCCGCACGCATAATGACTACGTCTATAATTCTAAAATGGCCGCATCGGTGACCGGGGTCGGG
>VBLN01000288.1:10610-12120 GCA_005878685.1 Deltaproteobacteria bacterium
TCACGCACATTTACGTCGTTCCTGCGCTCCTGATCCGCTGGATCAATGATCCGCTGATCAAGAAATTCGATTTGTCCTCCTTGCAGGTCATCCAGAGCGGAGGCCAGCGACTTCAGCCTGAGGTTCGGCGTCGCACTAGAGAGCTGATCCCGAGCGTCACGGTTCAGGAGAACTTCGGTATGGCCGAGGGGATGCTTATGTTCGTGCGGCTGGATGATCCCGAGGAGGTGAGAATGGAAACGGTGGGGAGACCGATCAGCCTCGACGACGAAGTCCGGCTCGTAGACGAGGACGACAATGAAGTTGCCCCCGGCGAGGTCGGCGAGTTTTTGGCTCGTGGTCCGTATACGCTGCGGGGCTATTACGGCGTGCCGGAGTATAATGCCAGGGCATTTACAACCGACGGCTTCTACCGTTCGGGCGACTTGATGCGGTGGCACCCGTCCGGGAATTATCTCGTCGAAGGGCGTAAGAAGGATCTGATCAACCGGGGCGGCGAGAAGATCAGCGCCGAAGAGATCGAAAATCTCATTCTGACTCATCCGGTTGTCCAGAACGTGGCCTGCGTGCCGATGCCCGACCCGATTCTGGGCGAGCGCATGTGCGCTTGCGTGATTTTGCGGCAAGGGCGTAGTTTGACATTGGAGGAGCTAATCGGCTTTCTCGCCGAACAGGAGTTTGCTAAGCATAAGTTGCCCGAGCGGTTGGAGATTATGGAGGACTTTCCTCTCTCCCCGTTCGGCAAGGTATCGAAGAAAGATCTGACGGAAAGAATCGCGCTAAAGCTCAGGGAAGAGGGGAAGCTTTGAGGATCATCGACCTTCATTGTTATCCCGACACCGAGCCTCGGATCACATCTCAGGGGCCGTATGTGGAAGCGTTCGCTAAATACTGCGTCTCTCACGTGCGACCAGTGCAAGTAAAGAGGGATGAATTATGAAGGCTGGGACATGGGGGAAGGGAAAGCCGGCGAATGATGAAAAGCGCCAAAAGATGGGGTATAGTCAGGTTTATGGAGGTGGTTGACCATGACAAAGGCCGCTAAGGATATCGTCAAAGCCGCTATCCAACTGCCTGAAAGTGAGCGGGTTCAAGTCGTTGAACAACTTCTGGCCAGCCTGGAGCCGGTTACTGACCAGGATGTAGACGCGGCATGGGCAGCCGAAATTGAAAGGCGCTCTCGAGAGATCAAGGAAGGTATCGTCCGTCCCATCCTCTGGGAGGAGGTGAAGTCCCGGGCCAGAGAGCGGGCTCGTGGCGGAAACTGAGCTTGTTTTCCACCCTGGTGCATCGGAAGACTATAACGCTGCATTTGCCTGGATTCTCGTGGAATCACAGTCGCCTCTGACTTTGAGCGCGAAATCGAACGTGGCATCCGCTTGATCGCTCAGAATCCTCTGCGGTGGCCAAGGTTCGATAAGGAGAGGCGTCGACTAATCGTACGCAAGTTCCCGTACTCAATTGTTTACGAAATCATTGATGACGAGATCGTGATCCTTGCCATAGCTCA
>VBLN01000289.1 GCA_005878685.1 Deltaproteobacteria bacterium
GACTATCACGGCCATCTCAGCGCCCGCATTCCCGGCACGCGCAAGTTCTTGATCAAGCCCGTGCTCGCCCCCCTGGGATCTATCACCCGCAAGGACATCATCATGGTGGATATCGATGAATACAAGGCCGTCTGCGAGCAGAACTGGGCCAAGGCGAGCGGGAAGCGACAAGTGACAAAGCTGAAAGCGCCGCCGCGCGAGACGATGATCCACGCCGCGATCTATGACGCTCGCCCCGATGTCAACTCCGTCGCTCATACGCACCAGCCGCTTGCCACCGCCTTCTCTGTCGCTGGGGTCCCGATCTTGCCTATTTACAACCAAGCCGCTCCTTTCGCTCCGGAGACGCCCATCTTTCCAAGCCCGAGATTGATGTATACCGTCCAAGACGGCGTGGAGATCTGCCGCACTTTGGGAGACCGGATGGCGATGCTCCTACAGGGCCATGGAATAGTGGTGGTCGGCGATAGTCTGGAATATGCGACGGTCCATGCCATCTATCTCGAACGCGCCGCGCAGATGCAATGGGTAGCGAGTTCCCTCGGGAAAGCTGTGACCATGCCCCAAAGAGAGATCGATGTGATGAAGGAAAACATGGTCTATCGCTCCTATGATGCCTTTGCCTATTTTACCTCCCTACTAAAAAAGAGGTCGGAATAGACTTGAATCACGGTCTGGTTTGAAGCAAGGTATGAGTCGGTAGCAACGGTCTTTTAGGGAGGGAGTTGAATGGCAACCGCTAAGAAAAGCTCGACTCAAGCAGCGCCTATCAAGGACTCACCGGCAGAGCCTATTCAGGATCTACGCGATTGGCTTGAACGGGTTGATGCGATGGGAGAACTTATCCGCATCAAGGAGCCCATCGATTGTATCGAGGAGATGGGCGCGATTGGCTACCTCGTGGCCAAACAGACCCCTTCGCCCGCGATTCTCGTTGAAAAGACCAAGGGCTACGAAAACAGTCCCCTAGGAGCCATGCATCTGTGGAATATCTTGGGCCCCAGCCTCAAGCGCATCGCCCTTACCCTTGAGGAAGCACCGGAGACACCAACGGTAGAGTTGATCCGGCGCGTTAAGGACAAACTGAAGCGGCGGATCCCGCCACGCGAAGTCCCCCGCAGCCAGGCGCGATTTTACGAAAACAGCAAAACCGGAGCCCAAATCGATCTGGAACAGCTGCCGATACCGAAACACTGGCCTTTGGATGGAGGTCGCTACGCCGGAACGGCCGACGCTGTGATCACGCGGGACCCCGATAGCGGCTATTTGAATATCGGCACCTACCGGATGATGCTCCAAGGGAAAAATCAGGCGGGTCTCTATCTCTCCCCGGGCAAGGATGCGCGTCTGCACATCACGCGCGCGTGGCAGAAAGGAGAGCCGATCCAGGTCGCGGCCGCCTGGGGCATCGATCCATTGTTCATGGTCATTGGATCACAAACCTTCGCTAAAAACGTTTCCGAGTATGAGTATGCCGGCGGAGTCAAGGGCCAGCCTATTCCGGTGGTGCGCGGGACGACTACCGACCTGTTGATTCCGGCCAATGCGGAGTTTGTCATTGAAGGGGTCATTAGGCCGAATTCTGTGAAGACGGAAGGGCCGTTCGGCGAATTCCCTGGCTACTACGGCAGACCGGAGGCCGGCTGTCCGCTTGTGGAAGTAACCGCCGTTCACTATCGATCGAAACCGATACTGACAAACGCGCTGATGGCAGATTACCCGTCCAACGAGCAGAGCGGCTTTTTTTCGATTATCCGTTCCGCGCGCATCTGGGACGACTTCGACAAACTCGGTATCCCGGGTGTCCAGGGGGTCTATTGCCATCCAGCTGCTGCCGGCGGCTTTGGAATGACCGTGATCAGCCTCGAGCAACGGTACGCCGGCCATGCTGCCCAGGCCCTGGCGTTGGCCGCCCAAGTTCCTGGCGGCGCCTACTACACCAAATGGATCATCGCGGTTGACGACGATGTGGATCCGACAGACATGAATCAAGTGATATGGGCGATGAGCAGCCGCTGCAACCCGATCGAAGATATCGACCTCTTGCGCAACACCTGGAGCACTTGGCTTGACCCAACTCAAAATCCGCCGGAAGAGCGGCCCTACGGCTCAAAGGCGCTGATCAATGCCTGCAAAGAGCACCGATATCTCCCCGTCTTCTCAAAACGCACCGCGCTGCGTAAGGAAATCTACGATCGCGTGGCTTCTATGTGGAAGAAGCTGGGCTTGCCAGGAGAAGCCCCGCCGGTAAGGGCCTTCGAGCAGGCGACAAAAGTCGTCTATCACGAGGTCGGCGGGTTCGAGCCGGGCAAGCAACCTGGAGAAGAGACAGTTCCGTCGAATAAAGAGAAAAAGTAGGCAGCGAATAGAATCCGTTTGGAAGGGAAACTAGCGAATAGCCTCCTCGCCTCTTTCGTTCGTGCGGATCCGGATCACCTCGTCGCGATCTTCCCCGTCTGAGCGGATTCCAAGATGGTCTCGATGATTTTGGGGGCCATAGCGTCAGGAGCCAATATCTCTACCTTCACTTTGGGAAGAAAATCGACGGTGTACTCGGCTCCGCGGTAGAGCTCAGTATGTCCCTTCTGACGGCCGAAGCCTTTCACCTCCGTGATGGTCATGCCGGAAATCCCAATAGAAGTGAGTTTTTGCTTGACCTCGTCTAACTTAAAAGGCTTGATAATAGCCTCGATCTTTTTCATTGCCATATCCTCCTAGATATCGAAGTACAGCGCGAACTCATACGGATGGGGCCTGAGACGGATCGCATCGACCTCTTTCTTTCTCTTATACTCCAACCACGTCTCGATCACGTCCTTGGTGAACACATCCCCCCGGAGCAAAAAGGCATGATCGGCCTCCAACGCATCCAACGCCTGATCCAACGACCCGGGCATCGACTTTACCTTGGCCGCCTCCTCGGGCTCTAACTGGGCTCTAACTCATATAAGTCCTTGTCGATCGGCTTGGGCGGCTCGATCTTGTTCCTGACCCCATCCAAACCCGCCATCAGCATCGCCGGAAAGGCAAAGTACGGATTGCAGCTGGGGTCCGGTGTGCGAAACTCTAACCGCTTGGCCTTCTCGCTTGAGGAATACATCGGGATCCTGACGCAGGCGCTGCGGTTTCGGGCTGAGTACACTAAGTTGATCGGAGCCTCGTATCCAGGCACTAATCTTCTATAAGAGTTGGTGGTCGGGGCGATGAAGGCGCAAAGCGCATGGGCGTGCTGGATCAGCCCTCCGATGTAGTGCCGCGCTGTGTCGCTGATAAGCCCGTAGCCCTTCTTGTCGTAGAAGATGTTCTTCCCCTCTTTCCACAGACTCTGGTGGGTGTGCATCCCGGAGCCGTTGTCCTGAAACAAGGGCTTGGGCATCACAGTCACGGTCTTGCTGCGCTTCCGGGCGGTGTTCTTGATGATGTATTTATACAACAGCACTTGATCGGCCATCCGGGTCAGCGTGGTAAAGCGCATGTCGATCTCGGTCTGCCCGGCGGTGCCGACTTCGTGATGGTGCACTTCGATCTTGATTCCGCACTTCTCTAGGTTCCTGACCATCTCGGAGCGCAGATCCTGATACTGGTCCATGGGCGGAACGGGAAAGTAGCCCTCTTTGTAGCGTATCTTGTAGCCTAGATTGGGCTTGTCTCCGTTGCCGGCGTTCCAAAAGCCTTCCTCGGAGTCGATGTAGTAAAAGCCGTGGTTGTAGCTCTGGTCGAACCGTACGCTGTCGAAGATGAAAAACTCGATCTCCGGCCCCCAGTAGCTCGTGTCCGCAATCCCGGTGCTCTTTAGATACTTCTCCGCTTTCTGCGCGATGTACCTAGGGTCGCGACTGTAAGCCTCCCCAGTGACGGGATCTTTGACGTTGCAAATGAGGCTCAAGGTGGCATGTTCGGTGAACGGATCCAAAAAAGCGCTGTCGGGATCGGGAAACAAAAGCATGTCGGATTCATTGATGGTCTGAAACCCCCGAATGCTGGAGCCGTCAAAGCCGATCCCTTCCTCAAACAGCTCCGTTGTGAGCTCTGACGCGGGAATGGAGAAGTGCTGCCAGAGCCCCGGTACGTCGACAAACTTAAGATCGACAATCTCTACTTTGTTCTTCTTCGCTAACTCCAATACTTCCTTGGACGTCATCTCCCCGCTCCTCTCTTTCTGAATTGACTTCGACGTTATTCGAACGAACCTGTTATCACATTATCCGCCCGACGGCTAGTCCTATCCGGACTAATTAAAGCGCGTAGCCTCTCTCGTTATGCTGGCTCAAATCTAACCCCATGCGCTCCTCTTCTTCCGACACTCTCAATCCCATCAATGCCTTGAGTATAGAGAGGATGATCATGGTACCAACAAAGGCAAGGATCCAGGTTGCCACTACAGCAACAAACTGAACCCCCAGTTGTCCCGGGTTACCGAACAAGAGGCCATCGTTTCCAGCTGGATTGATCGCCTTGGAGGCAAACAGGCCCGTCGCTAACGCTCCCCATGTTCCCCCGATCCCATGGACACCAACAACATCCAGGGAGTCATCATAGCCGAATTTCGCTTTGAGATTGCAGGCGGTGTAACAGAAAACCCCTCCGCCGATGCCGATAAAAATGGAAGAGAGAGGACCGACAAAACCGGAAGCGGGCGTGATAGCAACCAAGCCAGCCACGGCGCCACTCGCTGCCCCCAAGACTGTAGGCTTGCCTCGGGTCATCCACTCAGAAAACATCCAGGCTAGAACTGCCGCCGCTGTGGCTGTATTGGTAGCTACGAAGGCACTGGTGGCGAGGCCATCCGCAGCAAGGGCGCTTCCGGCATTAAAGCCGAACCAGCCCACCCACAACAGCGAAGCGCCAATCACACTAAAAGGAAGGTTGTGCGGAGGCATCGCCTCCTGTCCGTATCCGACCCGCTTGCCGAACATGAGCGCCGCGGCGAGCGCCGAGATACCAGAGCTGATATGAACCACAGTTCCACCGGCGAAGTCCAACGCGCCCATCTCTCTCATCCACCCCTTAACTCCCCATACCCAATGAGCAAGAGGGTCGTATATAAAAGTTGCCCAGAGCAGTATGAAAACAATAAATGTGCTGAATTTCGCACGCTCCGCAAACGCTCCAGTGATGAGCGCGGGCGTGATGATTGCAAACATCAACTGATAGACCATAAAGGTTTGGTGAGGGATCGTAGCGGCGTAGTCGGGGTTAGGGTCACTCCCTACGCCGTTTAAACCGAGCCATGCGAGGCTACCCACAATGCCTCCCACATCCGGGCCAAAAGCCAGACTGTAGCCCCACAGCACCCACTGGATGCTGATCAAGGCAACGATAATGAAACTATGCATGATCGTGCCAAGAGCATTCTTTCCTCGCACCAAGCCACCGTAGAAGAGAAAGAGTCCAGGAATGGTCATCATCAACACCAGAGCTGCGGAGGTGAGCATCCAAGCGGTGTCCCCCTTGTCGATCTTTGGTGGCGCTGCTGGAGCCGCTGGACTGGGAGCTGCAGGCGCAGCAGGCGCCGGTGCTACCGCCGGAGGCTTAGGAGCCTCCTCGGCGCGTAACCATGGAACCGTAGAGAAAAGAGCCCAAAGAGAGATTAGCAACAGCACGAAGACTTTCTTATTCTTAACCACGTTTGATCCTCCCTTCCGCAAGAAAATAGCTGACCATTGCAGGTGCAAAAAACCGTCCCCCTTGAGGGAGCAACTCATATGCCAAGGTGTCGATATTTTTTTATCGATAGAACCTAGACTTTTGGGCACTTCATCTCTTCTCTTTTCGAAATGAGTGCTTGGATATTAGGCATCTGCTCAAAGCTTAAGCACGCCTAGGCTCTTAAAAGAGAGGTTAGACTGGAAACCTCATTCATCTGCTCCAGACGATCGACCGCCTGGAACAGCTGTTCAAGCCTCTTATTTGAGATCAATCCATTGGTCAAGCTCCTCGCCTTGTCCTCCAGCTCCGAAGGGCTCAAAGGATTTTGTGGCGTGCCTCTGAAGTGGATGACCAAGCCAGTGTGACTACCGCCATTTTTTAGCCTCACGGTCACTCGGGCCGCCCGATCCCATCCTCGCTCTTCGATCTCTCGGTCTACTTTGAGCCGCACCAGACGAGCAACGGCGCGAATCTTTCTGTCCCGGACCTTCCGCTCGTTAAAGGATTCCGGATCCATGGGATCACAGTAGAGGCTAAGGGCGGCACAGAAGGGGATGCTATACTGAGCCGCCATGAGATCTTTGGGATCGTAGATCGAGTGGTGAGTGACCAGTTTCTCTATGCCGCCGATGACAATCTCCGCAACATCTTCGGCCACAAAGCGGTGCTGCTCCTTTAGCTTCTGCAGCCCCTCGATCGGCGCATGGGCGTTGATGTGACAGGCGTAGCGCTTGATGCAGATGTTGAGGGTTTCAAATTCCCGGCCGAGACGATGGGTCAGATAGGAAAGCCTTGGGGAATCGGAAAATGTCTGGCAAAATCCAAACTTCCCTTCGAGGACGCTTTCGGGTCCGGAAAATCCTCTTCTTGCCAAAAGGGCCGCGGTCGCCCCTCCCTCCGCTGCCTTGCCGAGATGGAGGCGCTTGATCATCGCCATTCCATCAGCCCGCCCGAATAGGAACCGGCGATTCCCAGCGCGTTAACCATCTGTCTCTCGTTTAAACTAAGGAGTCGGCCCGCCGCCACGGCCGCGCCAAAAGTTCCGGTCAATGCAGGAGCATGAAAGCCTCTCTTCTCAACAGAGTTGCCTGCGGCGACGCCGATGCGAGACATGACCTCGGATGCCGCCACAAAAGCTGTAAGCAACGCCTTGCCGTCGGCCTTTTTCTCCTCCGCCATCGCGAGAGCGGGCAGGAAAGCGGTCGCCCCCGGATGGACGCCGGCTCCGGGCTGGCGCACGTTGTCGAGCTCAAACGCGTGGGCCATGACCCCATTAGCGAGCGTCGCCTGAGGGGCTTGTGCCTTCCAGCCCTCACCCAAAACTGTCGAACGACCTTTTGCCCCAGAACTCCGAATGAATTCGATGACGCTTTGACTCCAAGGC